>JACQGS010000161.1 GCA_016199405.1 Chloroflexota bacterium
AATCTCCAATCTCCAATCTCTAATCTCTGAATCTCTCTATCCCCTCTCCCTCACTCCCACACCGGCTCGCGTTTCTCGCGATACGCGCGCTTGGCTTCTTCGTGATCGGCGGAAGTCTGCGCGATTTCTTGCCGCTCGAAATATTTTTGCAAGAATGGTTCGTACTCTAGATCGAAACTCTGATTGAGCAAGTGCTTGGATTGCCGCGTGCCTTCGGAGCAATTCGCGAGATACTGCCGCGCGAGTTCGTCGAGCCGCGCGTCGAATTGCGCGAGCGGGACGACGTGATCCACCAAGCCGATCTCCAGCGCGCGCGGCGCGTTGACGTTTTCGCCGGAGAGAACCAATTGCTTGGCGCGCCCCAAGCCAATGTAATGCGGCAGCCGCCACGTTGCGAGACCGGGCACGAGACTCTCTTTGATCGCCGGCAAGCCGAGCACCGCATTATCCGCCGCGACGCGAATATCGCATGCGAGCGCGAGTTGCAATCCGCCGCCGAGGCAATATTCTTTGATGCCGCAAATCACGATTGGGTCCATCGTCTCGAACACGCGGAGCGCGCGTTCAAAGCGATGATGATAAATCATTTCAACTTCGCCGGCGGCTAATGCCTTCAAGTCCATCCCCGTGCTGAACGCGCGTCCTTCGCCGGTGATGATGACGACGCGCGCATTCTTTTCTTGCGCGACCGCGTCCGCGACGGCGTTCAAATCTATCGTCGCCTGATTATTCATCGCGTTCAGAATTTCCGGACGATTGAAGACGATGCGCGCGATTTTTCCGTCGATGCTCCAGCTGATGGTGTCCAGTTTGGGCATTCCCCTCCTCCAAATTAGACTTCCGAAGTTTCGCAAACTTCGGAAGTCTTGCGGCTTTCGCAAATTATCATCATCGCAAAATCCCAACGCGCCGCTATTTTACGAGAGATGCGCGAGTTTGGCAAGCACAGAATGATTCCGAGCATTTACTCTTCTGGGTAGGCAAATTTTTTTGACGAATTCAATCAAGTCGAATAGAATCAATCAAATTTTTTGACGCAAGGAGGGGGTCAATGCCCGAAGCAAAACCGCTGGAAAAGCAAACCGTCAAAGCGTTGTCGTGGCAATTGCTCTATGGCAACTACGCCGCGAAACTTGGCGCGGACGGTTGGAAAAAACTCGCGCAGGAGGTCGCCGCGCCGGATTTTCGGCATATGGATTCCGATGAAGACTGTCCGATGCAGCCGTTCAACGATGCCGTCCTCTATATTGACCGCGTCGTCGGCAAAGGCGATAGCAGTCAGGTGCGCGCGATTACGCGCGCATCGGTGCGGGCGTGGGCGAACATTTTCAAGAACCTGACGAACCAACTCCAGAGCCGCCCGCAAAAGATGATGGAAATTTTTTGCTGGGAAGTGCATCCGTACTTTTTGAACGACCCGACCTCGAGCACCATCGTCAAATCCGCGCCGAATGAATTCATTCTGCGCCTCGACAACGGCTTGCTGGAAGAATTCAAAATCGGCTTGCTCGAGGGCTTTGTCGAAATCGTCGGCGCGAAACCATTCATCGAAAAACGCGCGGACGGCGCCTGGCGCGTGACGTGGGAGATTTTGAAACAAGCGCCGCAGCCCTCGCGATTCGCGCTTCTTATCAACGCGACGCGTGCGCCGTTCCTCACCGCGACGGCAGTGCCCGTGCTGCTCGGCACCGCGATTGCGTGGAAAGATGGCGCGCTGAATTTCGGTTTATTTTTGCTGACGCTCTTCGGCGTCGCCGCGTTCCACATCGGCGCGAACGTCGTCAACGATTATTTCGATCACACCTCCGGCGCGGACGAAGCGAACTTTACGCCGACGCCCTTTGGCGGCGGCTCGCGCGTGATCCAGCGCGGACTGATGTCGCCGCGCGCGGTGTTTGGACTCGCGGCAGCGTTTTACGCGCTGGGCGCGCTGATCGGTGTGTATCTTGCCGCGACGCGCGGCAGCGAGATTTTCGCGTTCGGCATTGCCGGATTTTTGCTCGGCTTTCTCTACACCGCGCCGCCGTTTCGCCTCGCGCATCGCGGCATCGGCGAGCTCGCCGTCGCGCTCGGCTTCGGACCGACGATTGTCGTCGGCACGTACTTTGTGCAGGCACAGCGGTTGAGCGCGGAGGCATTTTATGCCAGCATTCCGGTTGCGCTCCTGATCGCGGCGGTGCTGTACATCAACCAATTTCCTGACCGACCGTGGGACGCGCGCGCGGGCAAGAAAACGCTCGTCGTACGCTTGCCGATTAACGCGGCAATTATCGGTTACCAATTACTCATCGCCTCGACTTATGCCGTGATTGTCGCCGGCGTTTTACTGCGCATTCTGCCGCTTGCGACCGGCATCGCGCTCTTGACGATTCCGATGGCGTGGAGCGCGATCAAGCTGCTGAACAAGAATTATGCGTTTGCGTATCGGCTCATCCCCGCGAACGGCACAACGATATTCGTGCATTTGTTGACGGGGCTGTTGTTGTTCTATGGGTACGTGGTAGCAGGGTTGGTCGGATAGTTGAGACCTTCGAGGTTATAGAGATCTCGGTTCGGTAAATCCCCCGAGCAATCTGATGAAACAAAAAAACGGACAGCCGCTTTTAGCGACTGCCCGTTTTTTTCGCGGTTCAGGTTTTGTCTTTCTCTGTGTTCCCTGTGTCCCCTGTGGCTAAACGTTCATTGGAATTTTGATTCCATTCGCGCGCGCAAATTCGCGCGCCTCAGCGTACCCCGCGTCCGCATGCCGCAACACGCCCATCGCCGGATCGCTATTCAACACGCGTTCGATTCTGCGCGCGGCATCGCGCGTGCCGTCCGCCACGATCACTTGCCCGGCGTGAATCGAATAGCCGATGCCGACGCCGCCGCCGTGATGAATCGAAACCCACGTCGCGCCGTTGACCGCGTTGACGAGCGCGTTGAGCAGGGGCCAATCCGCAATCGCATCGCTGCCGTCTTTCATCGCTTCGGTTTCGCGCCGCGGCGACGCGACCGATCCGGAATCCAAATGATCGCGTCCGATCACGATCGGCGCAGAGACTTCGCCGCGCGCGACCAACTCGTTGAATTTCAACCCGGCGCGCGCGCGTTCGCCATAGCCGAGCCAGCAAATGCGCGCGGGCAAGCCCTGAAACGCGACTCGTTCGCGCGCCAGACGAATCCAGCGCGCGAGATGCGCGTTGTCCGGAAACAATTCGAGGATCGCTTCATCGGTGCGATAAATATCTTGCGGATCGCCGGAAAGCGCGACCCAGCGAAACGGTCCTTTGCCTTCGCAAAAGAGCGGGCGGATGTATGCCGGCACAAAGCCCGGATAATCAAACGCGTCGAGCACGCCGGCATCGAAGGCACGCTGGCGCAAATTGTTGCCGTAATCGAAAACGACCGCGCCTTTTTTTTGAAACGCCAGCATCGCTTCGACCTGCCGCGCCATTGCTTGCATTGCGCGTTCTCGATACTCGACGGGATACGCAACACGCAACACGTTCGCTTCTTCCAACGACATCTCTGGCACATACATCAACGGATCGTGCGCGGGCGTTTGATCGGTGACGACATCGGGGACGACGCCGCGCGCCGCGAGTTCCGTGAAAACTTCCGCCGCGTTACCGATCAAGCCGATGGATTTTGCTTCGCCTTTTTGCTTTGCCTCTTCCACGCGCGTCATCGCATCTTCGAGATTGTCGGTCAGTTCGTTGAGATAGCGCGTCTCGAGTCGCCGTTGCGCGCGCATGCGATCGACTTCGACGACAAGCGCGACGCCTTCATTCATCGTCACCGCGAGCGGCTGTGCGCCGCCCATTCCGCCTAGCCCTGCCGTCAAAACAAATTTCCCTTTCAACGTCGCATGCGCGCCGAAGTGTTTTTGCGCGAGCGCGCCAAGCGTTTCGTATGTGCCTTGCAGAATGCCTTGCGTGCCGATGTAAATCCAACTGCCCGCCGTCATCTGCCCGTACATGATCAAGCCCTCGCGTTCCCATTTATCGAAATTTTCTTGTGTTGCCCACGCCGGCACGATGTTCGAATTCGCGATCAAGACGCGCGGCGCATCCGCGTGCGTTTTCAACACGCCGACCGGCTTGCCGGATTGAACCATCAGCGTCTCGTCGCTCTCCAACTCACGCAGCGCGCGCACAATCGCGTCGAACGCGTCCCAATTGCGCGCGGCGCGCCCGCGCCCGCCGTACACGATCAACTCGTCCGGCTTTTCCGCGACCTCCGGATCAAGATTGTTCATCAACATGCGGAGTGCGGCTTCGGATTGCCACGATTTGCACGAGAGTTGATTGCCGCGCGGCGCGCGGACGGGGCGGGGTTGGGACATGGGGTTTCTCCGTGAAGAGTGAAGCGTGATGCGTGATGCGTGGTGCGTGTTGCGTCAACAATTGCGTGAAGATTTGCGCGGGGATTATAGTCTGGCGAGGGAAGGGTGTCAACGCGAACGGTTGGGAGAATTCTGCCAGTATGTTATAATTGCTTGCAGAGGGGATATGACAATGGTCATGCGAGCAACGGGCGAGCCTGTTTACACAGTGGAGCAAGTCGCGCGCATTTTCAAGTTGACGCCGCGCGCGGTGCGCGAGTTGATTCGCGAGGGCGACTTGCCCGCTAAGCGAGTGGGTCGCTACTACCGCGTCCCCAAATCAGTCATCGAAGGTTTCTTTGCGCAGGCGCGCAAAACTACTTTCACCCCAGAGGATTTAGGATTTGGAATCTGGAAGGCGCGCCGCGACATTCGAGATGGAGCGACAGAAGTGAATCGGATGAGGAATAGAAATCGCAAGTCGCTCAAGGAGACTGAAAAAATTGGCGTGGTAGGTTCGAGATGAAATTGTTGGATTCGCCCTTTAGACGAGGGCGATCTTTTTTTCTGCTGCTGCCGAGTGACAAGTGACGGGATGAAGCGCATCTTGGCACTTGTCACCTGCCACCTGTCACGTTTTTCTTTATCCACGCCGCCGCGCCGTCTACATCGAGCGGCAAATCTTCGCCGTCGCGCCCGTCCAAGCGATTCAGCAATTGCGCGAGGATTGGCGCTTCAATGCGCGCGTCGCGCAACAATTCTTTTTGCGCGAAAATCTGCGCCGGCGTTCCCTCCGCGACGATGCCATGCTGCGACAATACGTACGCGCGATCCGCGACGCGCGGCACCAAGTCCACGTCGTGCGTCGCGACGACGAGCGCGAGATGATGCTCTTGATTGAAATGATTGAGAATATCCATCAGTTCATCGCGCGATTGCGGGTCGAGACCGGTGAACGGTTCGTCGAGAATGAGCAGTTGCGGATAAAACACGAGCGCGCCAGCGAGCGCGACTTTTTTCTTTTCGCCGCCGCTCAAATAATGCGGCACGCGGTCTTTTAGGTGCGCAATGCGTAATTCGGCGAGCATTTCTTGCACCATCCTGCCAACTTGCGATTCGGAAAAGCCGTAACTGCGCGGCGAAAACGCGATGTCGTCATAGACGGTCGGTCCGACGATTTGCGCATCCACATTTTGCAAAACGACGCCGACGCGTTCGCGAATTTGCGCGAACGCGCGGTGCGGCTCGATGCCGAACACATGCACGTCGCCTTCGAGCGGGCGCAGCAAGCCGACGAGATGATAGAGCAGCGTCGTTTTGCCGGAGCCGTTCGAGCCGAGAATCGCGACGCGTTCGTCCTCATGCACGAGCATATCCAGCCCGCACAAATTCACTTCGGTTTTGTCTTCATAAACGTGGCGAACGCAATGCACGCGCACGATTTCACGCGGCAAGGTCTTGGGGTGATGGGTGATGGTTTCAGGCATCAGCAAATCCAATGTCCGGTGTCCAGAGTCCGGCGTCCAATGTCCAACCTCCAACCTCCAACCTCCAACTTCCAATCTCCAATCTCCAATCTCTCTATCTCTCGATCTCTCTATCCCTTCCTCATCTTACCAGTAGCGTTACAACTACCGCGCCCACACCCAGCATCACCGGCAACCCGTCATTCGCATTCACGCGCCGCCATTTGTCGCTTGCCGGAATTTTGCCGGCATAGCCGCGCAAATGCAGTGCCGCATGCGATTGTTCCGCCAGATCGAGCGCGTGCAGAAACGTCACGCCGATCACTTCCGCCATCTGCGTCATGCTTTTTAACTTCCACCGCGAATAGCCGCCGCGCAAACGCACGCTAGTGACGAGCCGCGCGAACGTTTCGAGTAAAATAAAAAACGCGCGATAGGTCGCGAACAATCCATCGGCGATGAGCGCCGGCAGCACGCGCCCGAGCGCGGCGAAAATTTCGACGTACGGCGTGGTCGTGATGAGTAGGAGCATCGCCAGCGCGGCGGTGCACCCGCGCGCGAAAATCAGCACAACGATGCCGATGCCGCCGGTCGCGCTGAGCGCGAACAAAATCGAAAAGAGCGCGGGGTACGCCGCGATCAGCGCGATCTTGAAAACCGGCAGGCGCGCGAACGCGAGGATCAGAAAGAGCGCGGCATAAATCGCGGCGAGTGCGCGCCAATCGGTCGCGACGATGACCGCGCCGAGAAGCAAGGTCGTGCTGAGGATTTTCGCGAGCGTTGACGCGCGATGCCACGCGCTCGCGCCGCCGACCGCCCATTGATCAATCTGCGCGAGTTCCAAAATGATTTTCCTTCGCCGCGACCACGCGCGCACCGCTCGCCAATAAATCCGGGCGTACCCGCGCGAAAAATCCAACGACCAGCGCGGTGAAGACCGCTTCGAGGATCCAGCCAATCGCGCCAAAAAAATAAACGAATTGCGCGAACCGCGCGAGGTCGATCTGCGAAATGGCTTGCGCTTTGTCGGGGAGCAGTTCAAATTGAAAGAGCGGCGCGTCGCTTTCGGGTCCGCCGAACTGGAGCGCGGGTTGTGTTTGCGTGAGCGCGATAATGCCGAGCATCAGCGTGGTGGACAACGCGAGCGTGCTGACGACGGTTAGCGCCGCCGAGGCGCGTGGATTTAAGTTCCTGGTCAGCGCGCGAAAAACCGCCCAGCCTAAAATCGTTTCGCTGCCGATGATCAGCGAATTCAATCCGATCACCGTGATGCCTCCGTGCCCGAACAACGCCAGAATGAGATTCACCAAAAACGCGGCGATAAAGCCGAGCCATGGTCCGAGCAGAATTCCGGCGAGCACACTGAGATTGATGTGATAGCCGATCACCGCGATTTCCGCCATCATGCCGATGAGCATCAGCGCGGCAACAATGCCAAGGCGCGGCAACCGTCGCGCGCTGTCCGCATCGCGCACGTTGCGCAAAGCGAGCGCGAGCATCAGCCCGGTCACGAGAAATCCGAGTGCGAGCCAAAGCGGCGGAATAATTCCATCGGGAATGTGCAGGTGAGACATGGAGAAACTCCGTTATGCGTGAAGCATAAAACGTAATGTGTAAAAGATAAAACGTAACGCGTAACGTCGAGTTGATTGTAGCACAAGACGCGGTGGCGCGGAAAAAATGCTATAATGCAGATCATCAATGCTAAGCATTTGCCAAGAAATGTTTCAGAGGAGGAACGATGCCCGCGCATAAACCATTCAGTTGGAAAATATTTTTCGTGCTCTGGATCGCCGCAGTGTTGTCGGTGATCGCGGTCTTGCCGTACGCACTCACTTTGCAAGAAGCGGTTCTGCAAAAACTCGGCGTGCCGCTCGCGGTTTTGATTCCATTGCAGATTTTACAAAATGCGATTGTATTTGCCATCGCGACGGCGGGCGGTTTGTGGTTAGCGAATCGAGTCGGGCTGGGCGCGCCGATTCTGGAAGCGTTCCTTGCGCGCGAAAAAATTGGCGAACGATTGCGCCAAATGTTGCCGACGGCAATTCTTTTGGGCGTCGTTGCCGGCGGCGCGATCCTTTTGCTTGATCTGTTTGCTTTTGCGCCTCTGCTTCAACGCGAACTCGGCGGCGCGAATCCGTTGACGACGCCCAGCGTGCAACCGCCGGCATGGCAGGGATTGCTCGCGTCGTTCTACGGCGGCATCGGCGAAGAAATTTTTTCGCGGCTGTTTTTGTTTTCGCTTTTTGCGTTCATCGTCGCGCGCTTTTCCAAAACCACCGCCGGCAAACCCACGCGCGCGGTATTCTGGATTGTCAATCTGCTCATCGCGATTCTATTTGGCTTGGGGCATTTGCCGGCAACCGCCGTCCTCGTGCCGCTCACGCCGCTCGTGATCGCGCGCGCGGTTCTGTTGAACGGCATTCCGAGTTTGGCGTACGGGTATTTGTATTGGACGCGCGGCTTGGAAGCCGCAATGGTCGCGCATTTTTCGTCGGATCTGGTTTTGCATGTGCTTGCCGTTTTCCTGCTCGCGGTGGGAGGTCGTTGAGATGTTGTGCTTTGGTGTGGGAATTGGCGGATTGATTTTTCTGATTGGCATCGGAGTTTATTGGCTCGCGCCGCGCGTCGGACCGAATCCGCTGTTTGGAGTGCGCGGCGGACATGCGTACGCCAATCGCGCGGCGCGCATCTCTTTCCACTTTCACTTTTTCTGTGGATGATTGTTCCGATTATCGGTATGGTCGTCGTGCTCTTCTTCGCGCTGGCGCGGCGGAACGACAACAAGCCGGGACGAACGGTGATTTCTTTTTGAAAGAGTTGCCATGATTGAAACACATGGACTCGCCAAACATTTCAACGGCACAACCGCCGTTGATGATCTGAACCTGAACGTCAAACCGGGCGAGATTTTCGCTTTGCTCGGTCCGAACGGCGCCGGCAAAACCACGACGGTGCGAATGCTCGCCTGCCTCATCGCGCCGACGCGCGGCGAGGCAAATGTGGCGGGGTACGCGGTCGGGCGCGAGAACGATGCGATCCGCGCGCAAATTGGCATCCTGACCGAGTCGCCGGGTCTGTACGAAAAACTGAGCGCGGCGCAGAACTTGGATTTCTTTGCGCGGCTGTACGGATTGGCGAGCGCCGAACGCGGCGAGCGCGTCAAGCGTTACCTCGATATGCTCGGCTTGTGGGCGCGGCGCGATGACGCGGTGGCGGAATTCTCGAAAGGAATGAAACAAAAACTCGCGATTGCCCGCGCGCTCTTGCACGAGCCGAAACTTGTCTTTCTCGACGAACCGACGAGCGGGCTGGACCCTGAAGCCGCCAAACTCGTGCGCGATTTTATCGCGGAACTCAAGAGCGAAGGGCGTACGATCTTTCTCTGCACGCACAATCTGGACGAAGCGGATCGGTTGGCGGATCGGATTGGCGTGATGAAGCAAAAATTGATTCAGGTGGACACGCCCGCGAATTTGCGGCGTAAGATGTACGCGCGGCGGATCGTGGTGCGAATGCGCGCGGTGAGCGACGCGCAGATCGGGGCGGTGAAAGCGTTAGCGTTCGTGAAAAGCGTCGAGCGCGCGGACGCGCGCTTGGTCATCGCGCTGGAAGAGCCGGAGGCGATGACGCCCGCGGTCGTGCGCGCGTTGGTCCAGGCGAGCGGCGAGATTCTCGCGGTGTCGGAAGAGGAACATTCGTTGGAAGAGATTTATCTGAATTTGATTGGGGGCACGAAATGAATAGATCGCGATTGATGGCAGTGGTTCAGCGCGAATTGCTAGAGATTCGCAAGAATCGGCTGTTGCTCTTTACGATTTTTCTTCCGCCCTTGCTTCTAACGTTTTTGCCGTTGGCGCTCCTCGCCGGGATGGGAAGCATGGGAACCGGGAATATGCGACCCGAAGATATCGCGCGGCTTCAAGCCGCATCACCCGAACTGGCGCGGTACGCGCCGAGCGAAGTGATCCAATTGCTCGCGCTCCAGCAATTCCTCTTGCTCTATCTGATGATGCCGCTCTTTATTCCGATGACCGTCGCGGCGTTCAGCATTATTGGCGAAAAAGAAAGCCGTAGTTTGGAACCCGTGCTCGCAACGCCGATTCGCACGGTGGAATTGCTGCTGGGCAAATCCATCGCGGCAGTGGTGCCGGCGATGCTCGCGACGTGGTTGGCGTACGGCGTTTTCTTTTTCGGCGCGCAATTTGTGATGACCGCGCGCGTGTACGCCGGTTTGCTCAATCCGATGTGGATCGTCGCCATCGTGATCCTCGCGCCGCTGTGCGCGCTGTTGTCGGTGAGTTTGGGTGTGTTGATCTCTTCGCGCGTCAACGATACGCGCGTCGCGCAACAGATCGGCGGGATGATTGTTATCCCTTTGATTTTGCTAGGCATGGGGCAGTTGGCGGGAATCATTTTGCTCAGTGCGCTGACGTTCGTGATCGGTTCGCTCATCATCGCGCTCCTCGACGCGGCGGTGCTCGTTCTGGCAACGCGAATGTTTCAACGCGAGATGATTCTGACGCGCTGGAAGTAGCCGCGCAAAATCTCGCTTCTAGTGAGAAATTCGATAGACCTTATCGGGAATAGAACAAAAACCTGAATTGGACACAGATGCACGCTGATGAACACTGATTTTTATGGTTTTAATCTGTGTCCATCTGTGTTGATCAGTGTCCAATATTATTTCCGATAAGGTCTATTTTTTATCAGGCAAACGCGGAACGAAATGTGTACGAGTTCGGGGCGAGTGGAAACTCGCCTTTTTGTTTGCAAATCCATCTGAACGGGTATATATTCCCGGCGGAAAAGAAAAAATGAACACGGTCACCGCAACGCCATCACGCGGACTGAAAAGTTTTTTTGTGCGAGACGGTCGCCTGCGCTCCGGCTGGCGTGTCGCGCTGTATTTGCTCGCGTCGATCATCGTGATGATTGGCGGCTTGCTGTTGATCGGCATTCTCGCCGGGCTGACGATTGGCGCGGGACTCGCGGCGGAAGGCGTGTCGCAAGCGGAGATCGCCGTGCGCATTCAGGCGATGTTCACCAATCTGTTCGATTCGCCTGTGCTTGCGCTTGGCGTTCAGAGCATGCGCGTTGTGCTGGGACTCGCGCTGATTTGGATTTTCCGGCGATTCGTCGACAAACGATCGTTCCGCGCGCTCGGTTTTCAAATGCCGCGCGGTTGGCTCAAAGAATTCGGCGCGGGCGTTGCGCTGGTGCTGGCGATGTGGCTCGTGATTTTCGCGCTGTCGCTCGTCACCGGCGCGGCGAGCGTCACCGGCTTTGCGTGGCAATCGAGCGATGCGCTCGCGATTCTCGGCGCGCTCGCGTTTGGATTTGGTTTCAACCTATTGGTCGGCGTGATCGAAGAAGCCGATGCGCGCGGCTATATGCTGCAAAATCTGGCGGAAGGCATTCGCTTTGCGCCGGCGGTCGTCGTCTCGTCCGCGTATTTCGGCATTTTGCATTTACTCAATCCGGGCGCGGGATTATTTTCGACGCTCGGCATTTTTTTTGCCGGCATCACGCTGGCGATGGGCTATTATCTGACCGGGCGTTTGTGGTTTTCGATTGGGATGCACGCGGCGTGGAATTTTGCCGAAGGTCCGCTGTTTGGATTTTTGGTGAGCGGTTTGAATATGGGCGGCGTGTTTCAATTGCAAATCACCGGACCGGAGTGGCTGATGGGCGGCGCGTTTGGTCCCGAAGCCGGCGCGCTCGCGGTTGCGGCGGAAATTGGGATGATTGGCATTTTGTTTGGGTGGAAGCGGAGCGCGCGGCATGCGTAGGGGCGAAGCATTCGCCAACGCGCGGTTCAAGAGAGGTCAGGGTTGGAATAAACCGACCAAGATTTTGTGCAACCAAGATTGGGCGAATGCTTCGCCCTTACCACGAGCGGCGTCGCTATTTGATTCGGGATGATCAACATTCTTATTTTCCTCGCGGGTCTCGCGCTCGTCGCGAGCACTTTATTTTCCGCGATTCGTACACTCGTGTTGCCGCGCGGCGAGCAAGACGGGCTGACGCGCGTTGTCTTTTTGGTCACGCGGCGATTTTTTTACGCGCTCGTCGCCCGCGCCCGCGATTACAAAGCGCGCGATCGCATCATGGCGTACTATGCGCCGATGAGTTTGCTCGCGCTACCGCCAACGTGGATGATTTTGATTGGCAGCGGTTACGCCGCGATGTATTGGTCGCTCGGAATGCCGTCGTGGTACGCCGCGTTTCGCGCGAGCGGCTCGGCGCTTTTGACGCTGGGCTTTGCGAATGTCGACGGCTTGCCGCAAACGGTGTTGATGTTCGCCGAAGCCGCGACGGGTTTGTTCGTCGTCGCGTTATTGATTGCGTACTTGCCAACGATGTACGCCGCGTTTTCCCGGCGCGAGACCGCAGTCGCGTTGCTCGAAGTGCGCGCCGGCTCACCGCCCTCCGCGGTCGGAATGATCAAACGCTTTCATCGCCAGCGCGGGTTGGATCGGCTCACCGATTTTTGGGAATTGTGGGAACAATGGTTTGCGGATATTGAAGAAAGCCACACCTCGCTTGCCGCGCTCGTTTTTTTTCGCTCGCCTCAGCCGGAACATTCGTGGGTCAATTCTGCCGGCGTCGTGTTGGATTCCGCCGCGCTGATTCTCTCCACCGTCGACATTCCTTTCGAGGCACAAGCCGCGTACTGCTCCCGCGCCGGCTATCTCGCGCTCCGGCACATCGCCGATTTTTTCTATTTTGTTTACAATCCCGAACCGAACCCTGGCGATCCGATTAGCATCACGCGCGCGGAATTCGACGCGGCATACGCGGAATTTCAAACCGCCGGCATTCCGCTAAAACCGGATCGCGATCAAGCCTGGCGCGATTTTGCCGGCTGGCGCGTCAATTACGATGCGGTTCTGCTCGCGCTCGCCGATCTGACGATGTCGCCGTACGCGCCGTGGATTACAGATCGTTCGCAAGGGTGCGCGCAGAATCGCAAGCGCCCGGCGCGGCTGCTGCCGTTTTGAAATGGACCTAAAACACGCGCGCGTTCTCATCACCGGTGCCAACGGATTCATTGGCGGACGATTAGCCGAACGGCTCGCGGACGAGTGCAACGTGCGCGTGCGTGCGATGGTTCGTTCCGAAATCCGAAATCCGAAATTCGAAATCGTGTTGGGCGACATCACCGATCCGGCTACTCTCGCCGATGCGGTGCGTGATTGTGACGCGGTTGTTCATTGCGCGGCGATGCAAGGCAAGGGGCGGCTCGCCGATTTTCGGCGTGTGAATGTGGACGGCACGCTGAATCTTGTGCGCGCGGCAAAAGATGCCGGCGTCAAACGTTTTATTCACATCAGCACGATCAACGTGCACGGCTTTCCGCCGCCGCGCGATTGCCACGCCAATTCGCCGCTCGCGTTCACCGGCGATTTCTATTCGATCAGCAAAGCCGAAGCGGAACGCGCGGCGTGGCAATTCTCGCGCAATTACCAATTACCAATTACCGTTATTCGACCCGGCTGCACGTACGGTCCGCGCTCGAATGCGTGGACGCTCGTGCCGCTCGCGCGGGTGCGGCGCGGCGCGCCGGTGTTGATCGGCAATGGCGATGGAATCTGCAACGCGATCTATATTGATAATTTGATCGATCTGATTTTGCTCGCGTTGCAAAACGACGCGGCAATCGGGCAGGCGTTCATCGGGACGGAAGGGCGCGGCGTGACGTGGCGTGAATTTTACGGCGCGTACGCGCGCATCGCCGGCGTGAGCCGATTGAACGGCCTGCCGCGCGTAGTCGCAATCGGACTGGCAAACGCATCAGAAATTTTCGCGCGGTTCACCGGCGGCGCGCCCTTGATCTCGCGCGCGAGCGTCGAGTTCTATTCGCATCGCGTCGTCTACGACATATCCAAAGCGACGCGGCTGTTGGGCTATGCGCCGCGCGTTTCGTTTGACGAAGGAATAAAACGGACGGAGGAATGGCTGAAGACCGAAAACGAAAAACTCTGATTCCTGTGGCATGAAACTTGTGACTTGAGACCTGAAACATGAAACCACTAATTGTTCTCACCAACGACGACGGCATTCAATCGCCCGGGCTGCGCGCGGCGGCAGAAGCCGTGATGGATTTAGGCGAATTGCTCATTGTCGCGCCGCAGCATCAGCAATCCTCGGTCGGGCGCGCGTTCTTTGGTGATCGCAAACTCTCGCGCCGAGTGCGCTATGTGATTGACGGCGAAAGGATTCGCGCGCACAGCGCGCCGTGCTCGCCGGCGGTCGCCGTGCGGCATGCGTTGGTTTTGCTTGCGTCACGCAACCCCGCGCTCGTGATCTCCGGCATTAACTATGGCGAAAACATTGGCAACGGCGTGACCATCTCCGGCACCATCGGCGCGGCGTTAGAAGCCGCGAGTCTCGGCGCGCCGGCGCTGGCGGTTTCCGTCGCGACCGAGCGCAAATATCATCTCAGTTACAGCGCCGAAATTGATTTTGCTGCCGCCGCGCATTTCACGCGGCTGTTCGCCGAAAAAATTTTGCAGGCGGGAATGCCCGCTGGCGCGGACGTTTTGAACGTCAATGTGCCGGCGAACGCGACGGCAGAGACTGCGTGGCGCTGGGCGCGCGTTTCGCGTGGGGCGTACTTTTATTCGACGTGGAAAAAAATTGCGCGCGGCAAGCGTTTTACCGGCTATGCCGCGCGGGGTGAGGATGCAAACGTCGAAACGGATTCGGATATTTACGCGTTGCTCGTGGAGAATTTGGTTTCGGTCGCGCCGCTGTCGCTTGATTTGACCGCGCGGGTGGATTCCAAGCAACTGAAAAAATGGGACGCGGACCCTCGCACCGCCCGCAAGGGCAGGTGTAAACGCGGAGGAACGCGGAAATAATCGATGGAGAAAAAAGATTTTTGGGACGCGGATTTACGCGGAAAGAACGGATCGAATCAATTTTTGATCTGATTTTTCCGCGGTTAAACTTGCACTGCGTGCGTTGCAGTGCAGGTGTCCGCGTCCCATGATTTATTGCTTTGCAATCGCAACTACGGCGCGCGCGGTCGCGGAACGCGCGAGGAGCAAAAAGATCAACGCGCCGGTGACCGCGGCGACACTCGTCAGGAGCCAGACCGCGGCGGGCGCGAAATTATCGGTGATAAAGCCGCCGAGAATCGGACCGATGCCAAAGCCGATCGTCCACGTCAAGCCGAGCATGCCCATATAGCGTCCGCGCATTTCGGCTGGCGCGAGATCTGCCGTGATCGAGGTCGAGGTCGGCGCGAGAATCATTTCGCCTACCGTCGTCACCGCCATCGCGAGAACGAAATGCGGAAACGCGTTGCCCAACGCGACGCTCGCGGTGCCGAGCGCGTAGAAAATCGCGCCGAGCGCGATGTACGGCAGACGCGGCAGGCGCAGTGTCGCGCGCGTGATCGCGTATTGAAACAGCACGACCATCGTCGCGTTCGTCGTCATGACCCAACCGAAAAAACTTTCGCCTAGCCCGAATTGATCTTTCATATACACCGGCAATACCGTCATCATCTGCGCGCCGGAAATGATGACGAGACTGAGGCCGATGCAGAAAACCACAAAGCGTGTGTCGCGAAAGGGTGCGGCAAACGCGCCGGCAAGCGATTCGGATTTTGTGGCGAACGCGGGGGCGGCGTGGGTTTCGCGCAGCCAGATGATTGTGATGAAAAAGAACGCGCCGGTTGTGATCGCGTTCGCGACAAAAATCGAAATGTACGATTGTGCCGCGAGAAAGCCGCCAATCGCCGGACCGATCGCGATGCCGACGTTGTGCACGACGCGCAACAACGCATACGCCGCCGCGCGTTTTTCCGGCTCGATCAGATCGGCGACCATGGCGTCGCGCGCCGGCTGAAACAATGAGCCGATGAATCCGATCAAAATAATGACCGCCGCCGCGCTGAGCAAAGAGTCGGCTATGCCCAAGCCAATAATGCCGACGGCATTGATGCCGAGACTGATCGCCATCAGCGCTTTGCGTCCGTAGCGATCGGTCAGCGACCCGCCGGCGAGTTGCCCCAACAATGAACTAAGCCCCCACAACGCGAACAACACGCCGACGAAGGTCAACGACAAATTCAAGTGTTGGTGCAAGTAGAGCGTGAGAAATGGGAAAACCATTCCGCCGCCGACGGAATTGACGAACGATCCGCTAAAGAGAATCCAAAATTGTTGCGGGTATTCCGCGCGGATACGATGGATGCGTTGAAGCATAGTGTTTCTCAAATGCAAACGCGGCGACTATAACTTGAAATAACCTCAAAGTCAATCGGTTGATTGCGGTGATTAACCAAAACTCCACAGGGTCATTGCGAGGACGGTTTTTGCCCGAAGCAATCCCCAAAGAGCGATCGGTAATCACCAGGTTAATTGCATCTGAGCTTTCAATTGCCGATGTCCGATGATTCAAATCGAAAATCGGAAATCACAAATCAAAAATTCAATTGGAGGAACAATGGATTACGGAAAATTGCTCTCACGTTCGTTCGAGGTCACGCGCAAATTTCGCGCGCTGTGGCTCTTTGGTTTTCTCCTCGCGCTCTTTAGCGGGGGAACCAGTGGCGGCGGAGGCGGCGGCGCCGGAAACGGCGGCAGTAGCCGAGGCGCCGCGCCAAATTTGCCAAACATCGGCGGGCTGGACGCGCAAGTTGGAATTGCAATTGGCATTGCCGTTGCTTGCGTCATATTGATTGCGATCATCATCGGCATCCTGCTCGTCACGATTTCTAGAGGCGCGCTGATCGGCTTGGTCGCCGAACTTGAAACGAATCAAACGGCGCCAACGGTTCGGCGCGGATTCAGCATCGGCGCGGCGCGATTCTGGAAATTGTTTGGACTCGCGTTGCTGGTGTACGGTCCTTTTGTTCTGATCGGCGGTGGATTGATTCTTGTCGCGGTGTTGCCGTTGCTCGCCGCGATTCCGACGCTGATTGCCAATTCGGGTCAGATCGTTGATGAAATGATACCGCGCTTGCTCGCGCTGGGGCTGGGCTCGCTCGCGTTGCTGATTTGTGTCGCGTTCATTTTGGCGGTGGCGGCGTTGATCGTCCGTCCGCTGTTCGAAATCTTTCAACGCGAATGTGTCATCGAAGAACGCGGCGTGCTCGATTCGATTCGCGAGGGCTATCGCCGTGTGCGCGCCAATCTTGGCGATGTCGTCGGCATCTATGTACTGACGATCGCGCTGGGTTTTGGATTTGGCATCGCGATGATTCCGGTCGCGCTCGTGCTGGTGGGAATCCCGGCGGCGCTTGCCATTGCGATTGGCGCGGCGACGAATTCGGCGGCGGTCGGAATTATCATCGGCAGTGTGTTGGGGTTGCCGGCGCTGATTGTGTTGTTAGCGCTTCAAACGCTGTATCAGGTCTTTGATTCGACGTTGTGGACGGAGGGCTATCTGGCGATTCGGGCAAAAGCCGCGAGCGCTACCGCCATCGCATAAGAGATGCTATCGGGATTAATTTTGGACACTGACGAACACTGAATAACACAGATAAAGAATTGAAAATCAGTGTTAGTCAGCGTTAATCTGTGTCCAATAATGGTTTTGGTATGTTTCAGATAGCGTCTTGTGTTTGCTGCGAATAACCGGGAAAATGAATTCGATCATTCACGTTGAACATCTGCGCAAAACCTTCGACGGCGTCGTTGCGGTCGACGATTTGAGTTTCGACGTTTTTGGCGGCGAGATTTTCGGCTTGCTCGGTCCCAACGGCGCGGGCAAAACGACGACGATTCGCGTGGTGATGGACATTCTAAAGCCCGATGCCGGCTCTGTGCGCGTGCTTGGCGAAATGCCCGGCGCGACGCGCGAACGCGTCGGCTATTTGCCGGAAGAGCGCGGGCTGTATCGCGATTTGCGCGTGGCGGAGTGTTTGATTTATCTCGGCGAGTTGAAAGGGATGCCGCGTGATGCGGCGCGGCGGCGCGCGCAGGAACTGCTGGCGCGCGTCGAATTAGCGCCGCGCGCGGAAAGCAAAATCCAAGACCTTTCGCGCGGGATGCAACAAAAATTGCAAATCATTGCGAGTTTGCTTCACGATCCCGAACTCGTCATCCTCGACGAGCCGTTTCAAGGACTCGACCCGGTCAACGTCGAGATGGTGCGGCAACTCATTCGCGATCTGCGCGCCGCTGGCAAGACGATTGTGCTGTGCGCGCACGAGATGAGCCAAGTGGAAGCGCTGTGCGAACGCATCTTGTTGATTGATCGCGGCAAAGGCGTTTTGTACGGAACGCTCGCGGAAATCAAAAAGCAATTCGCGCCGCATGCGCTGGAAATCGCGCCGCCGCTCCCGCTCGCCGGCTGGCGCGAGGTTGCGCGCGCCGAGTTACGCGGCGACAAGCAGATCGTTTATCTTGCGCCGCAGGTCACGCCGCGCGAGTTTTTGCAGAAGATCTTGGTGCAGGGTTTGATGCCAGAGCGTTTTGAAGCGGCGACGATGTCGCTTGAGGAAATTTTTATCGCGGTCGTCAAGGGCGCATGAAAAGATCTCTCGCCCACGAAGGGCACGAAGAAACACGAAGAAAAAATTTTGGTGTCCCTTCGTGTCCTTCGTGGGTGATTCCTTGTTAGGAGTTGCTTGAAATGAATTGGAATAAAGTCTGGACGATTGCGCGCCACGAATTCATCACGAATGTCCGCCGGCGCGGATTTATTTTTTTCACGCTGCTGGTTCCCGCGCTGGAACTGGGCGTCGTAATCATCCTCGCATATTTTTCGGGTCCAGCGTCCACGTTTTTTCAGAGTCAGCTCGCGCCGACAACCGACAAGGTCGGCGTGATCGATCAATCCGGCATTTTCACGCCCTTGCCACCGAATGCCGGCGAACGCTTTGTTTCTTTTGACGATACGGCGACAGCCCGACGCGCGCTGGCGGCGAATCAGGTGACCGCATTCGTCGTGATCGCGGCGGATTATTTAGAGAGCGGCAAAATCACGTCGTACTCGCGCACGAGTATGGGCGGCGTTACCGGAGTAGATTCCAATTCCTTGCGCGCGCTGTTGGTGAGCGGCTTGCTTGCCGGCAAAGTCGATGCCGCGATCGCGGCGCGCGCCAGCCGCCCGATCAACTTGACCACCATCACGCTTGATGCCAGCGGCAACGCGCCGACCTCCGCTGGCGCGCCCAATTTGGTTGCCGGCTTCCTCGCGCCCTTTTTCCTTTCGATGTTTCTGGCGGTTTCGATTTTTGTTTCGTCCGGCTATTTATTGCGAAGCGTGAGCGAAGAAAAAGAGTCGCGCGTCATTGAAATTATTTTGTCGTCAGTCTCGGCAACCGAATTACTTTCCGGCAAAGTGATCGGCTTGGGCGCGTGCGGCTTGCTGCAAGTCGGCGTGTGGCTTGCCTCGACGTTTGCGTTGAGCGGCGGCACGGGTTCGCTCATCGCCGGCGCGGCGATTGTGCAAAATCCGTCCGCGCTCCTCTTCGCCGCCGTTTACACCGCGCTCGGCTATATGCTCTTTGCGATCATCATGGCAAGCGTCGGCGCGCTCGGCACGAACTTGCGCGAGAGTCAACAAATGGCGGGGCTATTTTCTTTTTCGGCGACGCTTCCGTACATGCTCTCTGGATTATTGTTCTCGAATCCAAACGCCGGTATCGCGCGCGTGCTGTCATTTTTTCCGTTGACCGCGCCGGCGATGATGACCTTGCGCATTCCGTTAGGTCCGGTTCCGCTAGAGGATATTATCGGGAGCATTGGGGTTCTTGTCGTGACGATTCCGTTCGTCATGTGGCTCGGCGCACGTGTTTTTCGCATGGGCTTGTTGATGTACGGCAAACGCCCGACGCTCAAAGAGATTGCGCGGTATGTTCGGGAAGCGTAAAGCATCAAGTCGCAAGTCGCAGGATGCAGTGTGAGACTTGTCGCCTGCGACCTGCGACCTGACACCTGTGACCTGATTGTAACCGGCGACTTAATTCTGCGTAGATATTAGTGAGGAGATTGTTTGGAAGAGCCGCAGCTTGTCACGCAAGCCCAGCAAGGCAATGCCGGCGCATTCGCCGAGTTGGTCGGACGTTATCAAACGCCGATCTTCAATCTGGCGTACCGAATGCTCGGCAATCCCAAAGACGCGGAGGATGCCGCGCAAGAAGCGTTCCTGCGCGCGTATGCGCGGCTGAAAACTTTTCGCGCCGGCGAGAAGTTTTCGACCTGGCTGTTGGCGATTGCCGCGCATTACTGCATTGACCAATTGCGGCGGCGACGCTTTCAATGGCTTTCGCTCGACGATGATGCGCCGTGGGTGGATTCACTCGCAAGCGACGTGCCCGAACCAGACGCGATCTATCTGCGCCGTGAGAATCAGGCGCAGATAGAAAAATTGGTCGAGCGGTTGGCGCCGGGGAATCGGCTCGTGATCGTTTTGCATTACTGGTACGATTTGCCGCTCGATCAAATCGCGCGGATCACCGGCGATTACGTCAATTCGATCAAGGTGAAATTGTTCCGGACGCGGCGCGCGCTCGCGCGCGAACTGCAAAACGCGCCCGCCGAACGATCGAAAACATTTCGCGCGGCTACACTTTAGGGGAGGACGGCGATGCAAGAATCTCATCCGATCACATTGATTTCACCCCCGCCCGGTTTTGTCGAACGCGTGATGGCGCGCGTACAAGAACGCGAACGCGCGGACGCGCGCCGGCGCGCGCTGATCGGTGCAGGCGTATTCGCGGTAGGCGTCGCGGGGCTTTCGGTTTGGATTGCCGCGTGGATCGGCGTCGATCTCGGGGCGTTCAATCCAATTGAAACGTTCACCATGCTCGCGACGACCGCGCCGTTTGATTTGACCGCGCTCGCGGACGCGTTGCCGCTTGCCGCCGCGGCGATTCTCACCGGTTGGGCTAATTTGCCGGTCTTGCCGTTTGCCTTGGGCGCGTTGGGGTTGACGTGGCTGTGGCTGCGCGTCGCAAACCTTTCTCCTCAAATAATTTCTCTGCGAGGTGTCAAATGAAAAAATTCGGAGTGATTGTAGTTTTGCTCTTGGCGCTTTTTGTCGCGCCGGCGGCGGGGGCGCAAGGCAACACGCGCATCGGTGATCACGTTTGCTTTGGCGGCTCGACGGTCGTCGCGGCAACCGAAACGCCCAAGAATGTGGTGCTGTTCGGTTGCGGCGCGCGCATTCAGTCCGGCGCGCGCGTGAGCGCGGATGTCGTTTCGTTTGGGGGCGACGTGGTGATCGAAAAAAGCGCGCGGGTCGAGCGAAACGTCGTCGTGTTCGGCGGGAATTTGAATGTTGCCGGCGATATCGGTCGCGATATCGCCAGTTTTGGAGGCAGAGTTTCGTTGGATTCGACGGCGGTGGTTGCCGGCAATGTGGCGGCTTTTGGCAGCGCGGTCGAGCAATCGGATGGCGCGATTTTGCGCGGGCGCGTGACGCGCGGGGGAACGACATTTCAAGGTTTGCGCCTGAGTCCATCGTCGTTTGGATTTGGGTTGTTCGAACCCGGGGATCTGGCATCGTTAGCGTGGTTCGGCTTTGCGCGCGGCATCCTCAGCGCGCTCACGCTCGCGGCATTGGGCGCGTTAACGATTGTCTTTTTTCCAACTCAAACGCGCATCGTCGGTGAGACGGCGGAAAAATCTGCGCTCGCGAGCTTGGGGGCAGGGTGCGTGACGTTCCTCGCCGCGCCGACACTGATCCTTTTTCTCGTCGTGCTGATCTGCACGATTCCCTTCGCAGTCATACTCGGGTTTGCATTTGCGCTGGCGATTGCTTTCGGCTGGATTGCGATCGGTCGAATTGTGGGCGAGCGCATTTTGGCGGCGGCAAAGGCAAAAGAAATTTTGCCGATCGTCGCGGTGATCCTCGGCGTGTTTTTGCTCGCGGTCGTCGGCGCAGTGCCGATTGTCGGCTGGCTGATTTCGCTCGCAGTCGCGATGCTCGGGATCGGCGCAGTCGTGCTGACGCGATTTGGGACGCGCGCGTATCCAGCAATCCCGGTAATGCCTGCCGCGCCAGCGGAGCCAACCGCATCGGTTACCTAAGTCAAGATAGAAACCCGTTTTCACGAAGAAAACGGGTTTCTCTTTTCTAGATGTATTTTCGCCGGCGCAAATTCCACAAGGCGAGATAGCCGAGGGGGAGGGGAAGCCAAAACGTGATCGTACGCGAGAGCAGAATCGCCACGAGCGCGAGATCGCGCGGAATGCCAAACGAAAGCGAAAAGATCGCCAAGCCCGCGCCGACGAGAAACATTTCGCCCGGCATCGCGCTCACGGTCGAGAGCAAACTGCCGGTCGTGTAAAAAAGAATGAGCGCGGGGAGCGCTGCACTCGATCCGAGCGCGAGGAACGCCAAATAGAGCGACGCAAAGCCGGCGAGACTGCGGAGAATATTCATCGCGAGCGATCCGGCGACATACCGCGGGCGCGCGCGCGCCCATTCCAAACCGGTGTAGAAATCGAGCAGCCCTTGGCGCACTTGCCGCAGCCGAAAAAAACCGCGACCCAAAAATCGCCGCACCACGAGATCCAACAGCATTGCCAAACTCAACACGGTGCGTTCCAGCCAACTCCGATCACGCTTCGCGACGATGAAAACCAGCGCGAAGAGACCCGCGCCGATCAAAACCGTCAGTGCGACATCGCCGGCAAAGCCGTTCAGCGTTTGCGCGCCGCCCAGCGCCGCCACGCCGGCGAGAAATAACAAACCGCCCACGATAAATCCGGCAATATTCTCAATAAGATAAATCGCGGCGACTCCGCCGCCGGGAATGCCTTGCCGCGTCAAAAAGAGCAAACGCAAAATGATTCCCGGCGCGCCGCCGGTCGAAAAAGATCGATTCAGCGCGCCCGTGGCAAAAAATGCTTCCGTCATCGGAATGAACGGCACGCGGCGACCGAACAAGCGCGCGAGAATAATCGTCGAGCCCGCGCTCGCGGCGTAGCGCAACGCCTCGGCAGCGAGCGCAAGCGCGAGCAAACCGGCATCGGCGCGCTGGATGATTGCCCACGCGCGTTGAAAGCCAATCAAATGTGGCAAGAGGACAAAGAAGCCGATGGCAAAGAGAGCCAGATAAAAAATGTGTTTGCGTTCGATTCGTTTGACTGCGGGTGCGGGAATGTTGATGTCCAAAAATAATCCTTTGCCGCTTCCGTCATTGCGAGAAGCGTTCCGAGCGAAGCGAGGAATCAGCGACGAAGCAATCTAAGCCACAACTGAATGTTCTTCTAACTCGTGCTTCGCGAAAAACGCTCGCAATGACAATGCCGCTTGCGTTTCTGGCCTCGCACATGCCAGCGCGGGCATGGCGCGAAGCGTCTCGCAACGACATTAGAGTCTGGTAATCAGCACGCGTTCGACTTTTGGTCCGTCCATGCGCGTGATCGTCACGCGAACATTACCGACGCGAAATTGCTCGCCTTCTTTGGGAATATGGCGCAACGCGTGCAAAATAAATCCCGCGAGCGTTTCATAATCATCGCTTGGCGGAATCTCAATACTCATCTGCTCGTTCACTTCCTCCACGCGCAACTGCGCGTCGACCTGGCTGCTTTGCGCGTCAATCGTTTCCACGCGCGGCTTTTCTTGCGCGAACTTGTCGCTGAGCCGCCCAACAATTTCCTCGATCAATGCTTCCAGCGTAACGATCCCCGCCGTCCCGCCGAATTCGTCAATCACGACGGCGAGTTGCACTTGTTGCGCCTGCATTTCCGCGAGTAAACTGCCGACGCGTTTCGCTTCCGGCACAATGATCGCGAGCCGCGCGAGCGCGCCGATGCGATCCGCGCGCGCGTCTGCGTTCGCAGCGAGCGCGCGCAAGATGTCCTTGATCGCGACAAAGCCGATGATGTTGTCCACGCTGTTTGCGTACACCGGAAAGCGCTCGTGCGCAGATTCGCGAAATGTTTGCAAAAACTCGGCGATGGTGCTATCCTCGTCCACCGCCACGATTGCTGGGCGCGGCGTCATCACTTCGCGAACGGTTTTGTCGCTGAATGCAAAAACGTTATGCAACATCTCTTTCTCGCGCGGTTCCAGTTCGCCGGATTCCGTGCTGGCGCTGACGAGCATCTTGAGTTCTTCGACGGAATGAACCAGTTGATGTCCGGCGGGTCGGCGCAAGCCCAACAGTTTCAGCAAGCCGTTGCCAGCACCGTTGAGGACCCAAATGACGGGTCGAAAGAAATTCTCAAACAGCATCGTCGGACGCGCCACGATGAGCGCGGTTTCTTCAGGATACGCGAGCGCGATCGATTTGGGCGCGAGTTCGCCAATCACGACGTGTAGAAAAGTCACGAACGCAAATGCCACGCCACTCGCGGCAACCGTGTGTGCCGCCGCGTTGCCCCACGCCGCGGGCAGAAATTTGAAAACGGGCTCAATCACGTGTGCCAGCGTCGGTTCGGCAACCCACCCCAAGCCCAGACTCGCAATCGTAATCCCTAACTGCGTCGCCGCGATAAATCGGTCCGGATCATGGATGACGCGCTTGACCGTTTCGGCTGTTGAATTGCCGGCGGCAATCAATTCTTCGATCCGCGTTCGCCGGACGCTAACGAGCGCGAATTCGGCCGCGACGAAAAAGCCGTTCGCCAAAAGCAAAAACGCGACAATTGCGAATTGTATGACCAGTGCGGAAATTTCGGCAGACATGCGTCTCCTCCGTGCGAGGATTATAGCATAACTATCGAGTGCGAATCGTTTGGCAAGGTCAGATTAGCCACGAAAGAACACATAGAACGCAAAGGAGGATTGGATTTTCTTTGTGATCTTTGCGTTCTTTTGCGGCAACCGGAGTAAATTGACATTGGCAAAATCGCTAGGAAGAACAAACCATTGAATCCACTGTTTACAACAACCTTCCGCGTACGTGGGTACGAAGTCGACGAACGCGGCAACGTGCATCACGCGGTGTTGGTGAACTGGTTTCAAGAAACCGCGTTCCAAGCTTCGACCGCGCTCGGCTATGGCGTTGCCGAATATGCCGCGCTGGGGACTGCGTGGGTCGTGCGCGAACTCGACGTTGAATTTCTCGCGGACGCGCGATACGGCGACGAAGTGGTGATCGAATCGTGGGTCAGCGACGTTCGCCGCGTGCGCTCGCACCGCGATTGCGTGGCGCGTCGCGCGCGCGACGGCGCGTTGCTCGCGCACCTACGCATCGATTGGGTTTATGTCGATCGGACGACCGGCATGCTGCGGCGTGTGCCGGCGGAAATCAGCGAACGCGTCCAGCCGTTCCGCGAACCGGCGATGCCGGCGTTTGCCGCGCCGGAAAATTGGCGCGCGGGCGCGCCGCGCTTTGAAACGATGCACCGCGTGCAAGCATTCGAGATTGATGAAATGCACATCGTCAATCATCCGAACTATATCAATTGGCTTGAAGAGCAAACGCGCGAGGCGTTCGCGGCGCAAGGCGGCGCTGCCGCCGCGTTGCAATTCGCGCGGCATTTCTTGGAATTCAAACAGCCGGCGCGCGTGGGCGAGGTCGTCACATTGGCGAGCGCAAGCTCGGACGACGCGCGGCTGTGGCATCATCAAATTAAACGCGGCGATACCTTGTTGGTTGAGGCGTTCACGGAAACATAATTTGGACGCGGATGAACGCGGAAAAAACGGATTTGTCTTTTCTGATCCGCGTTCATCCGCGTAAATCCGCGTCCTGATAATTGTTGAGACGGCAAGCGCGGCTTGCCTCCCACCCTTTTGTAAAATGACCTCAGCATCTGCTTTCGGCAAAATCATTTTGTTTGGCGAGCATGCCGTCGTGTACGGGCGACCGGCAATTGCGGTGCCGGTCACGCAAGTCCGCGCAACGGCGACGATTGCCGCGACGAAAGACGCGCGCGTGTGGATCGACGCGACGGATTTGGCGCGCCGCTACGCGCTGGATGAGGCAGGTGTAGATGATCCGCTCGCAAAAATTATTTGGCTCACGTGCATGCAGTTCAGCGTCGAGCCGAGCAATTTTTCTGTGCAAATTCATTCGACGATACCGGTCGCGCGCGGACTCGGCAGCGGCGCGGCGGTGAGCGTCGCGCTGGCGCGGGCGTTGGCAAAGCATTTCAACCGCACGCTGAGTGGAGTCGAAGCGTCCGCGCTCGCGTACGAAGTCGAAAAGTTGCATCACGGCACGCCGAGCGGGATTGATAACACGGTCGTCGCGTTCGAAGAGCCGGTTTATTTCGTGAAGGGCAAGCCCGTTGAAACATTTCGCATCGCGCGGACGTTCATGCTCGCGATTGCTGATACGGGAATTGCCGCGCCAACCAAAATCGCGGTCGGCGATGTGCGGCGCGCGTGGGAAGTCGAGCGCGCAAGATTTGAAACGCTGTTTGATGAAATCGGGGAAATTGCGCGAAAGGCGCGAAATTCAATCGAGCGCGGCGAGATTAGTTCGCTTGGCTCGCTGATGCTCAAGAATCAAGCGCTGTTGCAAGAAATCGGCGTGTCCTCTGAAGAGATTGAGAGATTAGTTGATTCAGCGATTGGCGCGGGCGCGGAAGGCGCGAAGCTTTCGGGCGCGGGGCGTGGCGGCAATGTGATCGCGCTCGTGGATGAAGAGACGTGGGAGGAGGTAACGCACGCGATGAAGCGGGCAGGGGCGGTGAGGGTGATTGTCACAGAGATTAGGTGATTAGGTGATTGGGTGATTGGGTGATTGATCGTAGCATAGCGCCTTGTGCGCGTTTACTGAGATTGGAAGTTAGAGGTTGTAAGTTAGAATGGTTAGCGTGCCTTGCGCCATTTGGAATTTGACTCTACTTCCTTCGCGCTTGAAGGGTGCACTGATTGTTTCTGTTGCGTCAAATGCGATTGCCGCTTGAACAACGAAATTTCTTTCCCCGATCTGGATTCGAATCGGATAATCTCCATCCTCTAATCCGTTGGCAAAGTTGAACGCGCGGCGTGCACTCCAATCGGTTGTGATCAGGTAATCGCGCGGGGTCGGGTTGGGCGCGCGGGGCGCGGCATCGCGCGGCTGCGGCGTGCGCGCGAGCGCGCCGGTCTGCATCGCGCGCAATGCTTCGACGAGCAAGCGCGCGGCATGCTCGGAGCAAACGCATTCGGCGTCGGCATAGCGAATGCCGTCCGGCAACGCGATGCGTTCTTGCGCGACGATGTCGCCGGTGTCGGCGTGCGCGTCCATGAGATGAACCGTCGCGCCGGCGTTTTCGAGTCCATCGTGAAAAATCCAAAAGAGCGGCGCGGGACCGCGATAAGCCGGAAGAATCGAGGGATGCAAATTAAAACTGGGAAATTGGGTGATTAGGTGATTGGGCAGCAGGTAAGGAAAACACGCGACACAGATCGCATCGGGCTTGAGCGCAGTGAGAGTAGAGAGAGTCTGCGGGTGTGAGAGTGTGTGCGCTTCGTAAATGGGAATGCCAGCATCGCGCGCAATCGCGATGATGTTTGGATCGGATGCTTGCGTTAGCGGCAGATCGGATTGCGGCGCGCGCGAGCGTGGAAGCAATCGGATTGGATCGGTCGCCGGTTGGGATTGCGCCGGACGCGGCACGATGATCGCGCAGATGTCGAAACGCGCGATGATGAGGTCAACGAGCGGCGCGCGCGAGAAAACGCCGGACATGCCGAAGAAGAGAAGGCGCATGGGAATTTCAGAATTCAGATTTCAGATCGCAGAATAAGGAAGGCAAATGGCGATTTGCGGATTGTAATCGCTTTCAATCAAAATTGTGTGGGCAAACGACGGAACTTATTTGACAGATGCAACCGCAATCCATATACTGAGCAAGTCTTTATCTGTTGTCCAGCGTCGGTTGTCTGATTAAAGGAGTGGCGAATGCCCCGTATGGTCAAGTGTTCGAAATTAGGTCGCGAGTTGCCCGGCTTGGATCGTCCGCCGGTTCCCGGTGAACTCGGCAAGAAAATTTTTGAAAATGTTTCGAAAGAAGCGTGGGAGATGTGGAAAAAGCAGTCCACGCTCCTCATCAATCATTACGGGCTTGCGCTCGCCGACCCCGAAGCGCAGAAATTTTTGCGCACGGAAATGGAAAAATTTTTGTTTGAAGAAATGGTCTTGATGCCGGAGGGCTGGTCGCCGGAGGACGCCGGCGGTTCGGACGCAAAAGGCGGCGGCGATGGAGCCAAGGGCGGCGGCGGAGCGAAAGGCGGTGGAGCGGCGAAGGGGTAGAATCAGTCATCAGTTAGCAGTCATCAGTTATCAGTAGAAAGTGGGCAGTAAGCAGTTTGCGTGAACTGTTTACTGCCTTTTGTTTTCCGTCACTGCGGCATGAGCCGAAGCCCCGGCGCGATCGTGAACTTGATGCGGGCGTGCGTCGCACGCAATGCCGCCTCGACTTCTGTCGGCGTTTCGCCCCGCGCAAAAATAAATCCGAGATAGCTATTGCCTTCCGGCAATGGCACGACCGGATGATTCAGCGCAATTGCAATGTGAATCTCCTCGACGCCGCGCATGGCTCGCGCCTCTTCCAGCCCCTCGACCTTTTTCAAAAGTCCGCGCGCCGGGATCGGAATCATCATCACACCGCTCGCGCGATCCTCGCGCGCGATGTCCGTAACGTCCTCGCCCAGCGCATGTCGCAAAATTAATTCCTCGAGCGACATTCGTCCATCGCCAAAGCGCAGTGTCTTGGAACACAAGCCGCCGATGGAACGCCCGGCAACTTCGATGACCCACGCGCCCGCGTCGTTCACGCGCAATTCCGCGTGAATCGGTCCATCGCGCAAGCCGATGGCCGCGCACGCGCGCGCGGCGGTGTCGAAAATTTCTTTTTGCGTTTTATCCGGCAACCGCGAAGGCGTCACGTAGATCGTTTCTTCAAAGTACGGACCTTGTAGTGGATCGGGCTTGTCGAAGAGCGCGAGCAATCTCAATTGTCCGCCGGAGAGAAGTCCTTCGAGCGCGACCTCGATGCCGGGGATGTAGTCTTCAATCAAAATATGTCCAGAGTCCAGAGTCCGGGGTCCGGAGT
>JACQGS010000162.1 GCA_016199405.1 Chloroflexota bacterium
CCACATATAAAACAACGGCACGATCAATAGAATGCCTTGCAGGCGCGTTAGCGCGGCGAGTGCACCCCAAATGCTCGCGCGTGCCCACCGCGCACGCGTCGCGTCGTGAAATGCCGCGAGCGT
Organism: Chloroflexota bacterium; assembly: GCA_016199405.1. GTDB lineage: Bacteria > Chloroflexota > Anaerolineae > UBA4142 > UBA4142 > JACQGS01. Next base: position 124 of record JACQGS010000162.1, read on the forward strand.
TAGAAAAAGGAAAAGCGATTCGGTGTACGGAGCGAAAAGAAAAAACACGGTCGGAAAAATCGCCAAGTACGCGACCGTGCGCGTCGCGCTTGCTTCATCGGTCAGGTCGCGGGCAAGTTGATAGAGCAAATACAACACGCCGACAAGCGCGGCATTCGAGATCAAACTCGCCGCGAGCAGATTATTCCCGAGCAAAATTTTCCCCAGCAGTCTAATCAAAATAGGGTAGAACGGAAAATACACCACGCTTCCATCGTCGGCTGAATAACCGAACTGCGCGATTTTCAAAAACCAATTCGCATCGAACCGCTGCCATGGCGCGAGCAGCGGATTCGTTTCAATCGCGGCACCGCGATACGGAAAAACTTCCTCGACGGTGCGCGCCGACAGTGCAAGCTGCGCGCCAGCGCGCGCGCCGCTCAACGCGCGCCCGTCAAGCGACCAGACGCTTTGCGTCTCCGCGTCGATCAGATTTGGCGGCGCGGGACGGAAATTAAATTCCTGCTGATCAATCACGCGTGAGAAAACCATGCGCGCGCCGCGCGGCAAATCGAACGCGGCGACAATTTTTTCACCGAACGGATCGAGATTGCCGACGACGAGCGGGCTAATCTGCCAAACGACTAACGCCCACACACTCAACCCGATCCGCGCAGTCATGAACGCGATAAGCGCGACGCGGAGCGATGAGTCATTGCGAGGAGCAAAGCGACGAAGCAATCTCCGCGCCGTTTGGAACCGAGACACCCGCACTCCCGAAGGGGTGCGATGCAAGTGTTGCTTCGCGGGGTTTACACTGGGTGAAGCGAACGTGCTCACAATGACACCGGCTCTTCTATCTTTCATAAAGATATACATTCAAATCATTGAACTGCGTCAAGGAAATCAGCTTGAACCGCGCGTCCAGCCACGCTTTGTTTCCCGAAATGCGGTTTTCGGAAGCGGCTTCATCCAGTGCGCGTTGAAAGATGACAAACCACACGCGCGTCCTGCCCTCCGTCGCCGTTTCAAGTGAAGCCGGAAAAATTTGCAAAACATCCATCGCGCCGCGCGTCAGCGTGTTACTCGTCGCGGCGGGCGGATCGGCAATGAACATCTGCGCGAGCGCGGGATCGGAGTAATACATCGGAAAGAACGAGAGTTTGTTGTCGTGAATGATCGCGTCGCCGGGCGCGGCATGCGCGCGCAGAAACGCGTCCGCGACGCGGAACGGCGAGCGCGGAAATTCGGCGTAGGCGGACTGATAGTTGAGCGCGAGCGCGGCGAGCAGCGCGCCGGCGAGAATTACTGGCACCTCGATCCGGGGGCGCAAACGCGACGCGAGCCAACCGAGCAAAATGTAATACGCGATGGAAGAAAAAATTACGCCGCGCGGAATAAAGATCGGTCGAAACAGATACGACGCCGCGAGCATCAATACTGGCGGGACAATTGCAAACGCAATCAAGAGACTAACGCCAGCCGGCAAGCCGCGCTCGCGGGCGCGCCAAAGCTCGAACACCGCGAACGCGAGAATCGTCAGCGCGGCAAAGAGCGCCAGCGGCACATGCAAAGTCGGGAGCGGCAAGTTGGTCGTGAATTCAATCAGCAATTGCAAAACGTCGACCAGCGTTGGCGGCAAAATCCAAAAGCCGCGCGAAATTTTGGCGAGCTGCCCCGGCAATTGGATTGCCCAGGGGAGAAAAAGAATACCGCTGACGATTTGCGCGGCGATTAATTTTTTTAGCGCCGCAAAATCGCGCCGCCACAAGAAAAATAAATCGACGGCGAGGAGCGAAAGGATCGCGAGGTTGTGAGTATAAAGCGCGGCTGCGCCGGAGCAGGCGAGCAAGAAAAATAGTTTCGGCTCACCCATCGCCGCATTCGTTTTTTTGATCAACGCGCTCGCCGCATAGGCGTACGTAACAAGCGCGAACGCGAGCAACGCGTACATCCGAATTTCTTGCGCGTGATAGATTTGAAACGGCGCAAACGCGGCCAACAGCGCGGCATTGCGCGCGGCGCGCGGGGACAAGAGCCGGCGCGCGAGCGCGTACGTCATCGCGACAACGAGCATCGAAAAAATCACGGACAAGAATCGAGCAATAAAGGGCGAATCGCCGATGAGTTGCCAGAAATGCAATAACGCGTAGTAGAGCGGCGGTTGATCGTCCGCCGCCGCCCCTGCAATTATGGAGGCAAGGTCGCGACGCGCGAGTAATAAGCTAAACGCGTCGTCGTACCATATTTCACGTGTGCCAAGCGCAAAAAGCCGCAGCACAAAAGCCAAAAACAAAATGCCCAGCGCTTCGACAAACGCGCGCGAGCGAAAGTTTCTAAGCGACGCGAGATTCATTTGGAATGAAATAGGCGATCAGCGCGAGTGAAAGCGCAAAGCCCAAATAGTTGTCGATCAAGTTGCGACTAAAGAAGAAAATCACAAACGTGAACGCAGCCGATGCGGTAATCAGTGTGCGAACGAAAGGACGCCGTGCTTGGTACCGCAACGAAACAATCATCGTGAGCAAGCCGAAAACAAATTGAAGTGCCCAAAAGGGGAACGCAGTGAGTCGATCGGGCAACAAGCCAAGCGTCAATAGGATCATGCTGATTCCATAACCCCAGACATATTTCGTGCTCGCGCCTTCGCCAAGGACAAGTACATCTCCGGCGAGCGAGCGCATGTTCCAGATCGCGAACGGGAGGATTACAACTGTAAAAACCACGCCAAAGACAAGCGCGCTCTGAAAAAAGATTTTTCGCTTTGCCGCTGAGATTAACCACAGATGCGTTAAATAAAACGGTGCCACCAACCATGCCGTGGCTTTGGTCACGCAGGCAAGCGCGAACAGCGCAGCGGATAATTTTGTGCGCCCGCGCTGCATCGTCAGAAAGCTTGAAACGAGCCACAGCAACACGCTAATGTCGTTGCGACCTTCGATGAAGAAGGGAACGAAAAGCGGATTAAGTCCGAACGCGATCAGCAAGCCGAGTTTATCGTCCCAGCTCGACGTCATTTGCGGAAGCAACATCCACAGCAAGGCAAAGGCAATGATAGAAATGATTCGAATGTCGAACCAGCCGAACAAATTTTGCGTGAGAAGATAGACCGGTATCGGCAGAAGGAAAGTTGCTGGAAGATAAAGATAGTGCTGCAGCTCAAAGTTGATCGCGGGGTCGATCACATGGTGTTGCCACTGACCAAGAGTTGTCGCCGCGTAATTTTGTCCAAAAGGAATTTGACCCGCGAGCAGGAATTGCATCGCCACTTCGCTTTGGAGTGCGCCATCGTGGATGTGATCGAAGGGCGCCGAGCCGCGCCGCAAAATAATTTCTAGCAGCGTGGGCACGATCACAATCAGAAAAACGACGAAGGCGCATAGCGCGTACCGCGCCAAGTTGTGCGCGCGATGGGGCAAACGCTGCCCCACAAATTCCACAACGCCGTATGCCGCGACGCCGACGACAATCAGCGCGCTATAACCCGGATAATATTCGCGCAAATAAAATCCCGAAAGAAGTGCTAGAAGGACGGCTGTCATTTCACCTCAACGCTGAGTTTATAGATTGCAAACGGCGATGCACTCGCGCGCACAATTTCGCCTTTGACGATTTCGAGCGACTCACCGAAAACCAACTGCGCGTGCGCGGAGAGAATTTGCTGCAATACATACACATCGTCTTCAGATATCGGATCGTATTTTGATGTTAGCATCAGGTTCAACCCTTGTCGATTCAAAAGCACATGCGTGTAACCCGCCTTGCGCCAGCCGTTCGCGACGGTCTCAGCATCGCGCGTTTGATAGAGCGTATGTTCAAAGCCATCGAGAATCGCGTCTGGCTGATTCGCGCGGCGGAAGTAGTAACTGCGCGGCTCCCAGAGCGCGAGGACGCGCGCGTGGGAATCGAGCCGATTGATCGCTTGCACCGCGCGATCGTAATCGCCGAGATGCCGCGCGAGAAACGCGGCGCGCGTCTCCACGCCCGAAATGTACGCCAGCGGATTGTCCGCGACCGCGCCGAACGCGTAACTCATCGCAGTAAGCGCGAGAATCAGAATGATCACGAGCCGCGCAAAGCGGTGCAAGGAAAACTTCGGCAAGTCGAACGCGCGCAAGCGATCAAACGCGGCGGCGGCGAGAATCGCGAAAACCGGAAAGGCAGGGAAAAGCAAGCGCGTTTGTTGTAAGAGTTTCGAACCGGCGATGCCAACGAGCCAGAAAGCGTAGAGAGGCAGTGCAAAGAGAAACAAATCACGAATCTTGGTTTTCGAATTTCGGAGACCTGCACTCCCAAAGGGGTTCGGTGCAAGTATTTCGGAGTGGGTTACTTCTGGCTCTTGGCTTTGGGCTTTGGACTTTGGACTTGGCAAGAGCAACAGCGGCACCAGCGCCAGCATCAACGCCCCCACTGTCGCTTCGAACCCCAGCGCGCCTTCGACGCCGTTAACTGTCGCGTCCCACGGCGCGAACAAAAGTTTGAGCGGCGCGCTCATCAAGCCAGTGCCAAAACGCCCAAACCAATTTGCGCGGAATGCGTCCCAGTAAATACCGCCGAAGAAAAATGGATAGACCGGATTGCCGGTAAAAACCAGATTGCGGAGATACCAAGGAATTGCCACGAGCATGCCCGCAACCCCATAGATGGCGAGCCGACGAAAATTGAACGGTCGCAGGAGCAGCAAGAAAATTGCAAGGGGCACAATGGCGCCAGTGTACTTGACGCCCATCGCCATACCGGCGAACACGCCCGTGAACGCATACCATCGCCAATTGTTACTCTCGCGCGCAATGATCATCGCCGAAAACGCGGCGAAGGCGTAGAAGGCGAGCGCGACATCGACGTACGCCCTTGTCGAGACGAGGAGGAACGATGGAACGGACACGAGTACTGCGACGGCAAGCCACGCGACGCTCGAGTTGAAGCGGCGGGAGGCAAATGAAAAAAGCGCGCCGAGCAAGAGCAAGAGATAACCAAAGTGAATCAGCTGCGCGGCAATGTCACCTTTCAACATCATCGCCGCGAGAAAGAGCATCTCTCCCAACGAGGGAAAGCTAAAGTACAGAATGTCGGGCGGCGAAGCAATTCGACCCAGTTCGATTGCCGCTTTCGCCTGGACCAAATGATGCACCTGCTCGTCCCAAGCCACCGGCGGAGTGAGCGCAAACAAAAACCCAATCCCCAGCACGAGCACGCTGAAGCCGGCGAGGAATTTTTCAAAGCGAGAGGCCAATGAAAAACGCACGGCGTGAAAATCTTGAACGCATAAACGAATATCGCACCGAAGCAAAAAAGCAACAACCAAAAGTAAAAGCCAAAACAAAAGTGAATTGAGCAAGCCGGCGAGTCCGAGTGCAAGCGTCGAAAATGAAATTAAACCCAAACCGATGCCGCACGAATAGACGATCCGTTCCAGCGGCGATTCGAATTCAAACGCGCGTAAGACGCGTCGCCCCAGCGCGCCGGCAAGCGCAAAAAGCGCGAGCGCGACGAAAACATTCGCCGCCGCATCCATGAGCGCGAGCGCGTTCTCGCCGCTGAACGGTTTATGGACGATGTAATAGTTGAACGTGACGGCAAACAGCCACGCAATTGCCGCCACGATCGAAATCACGACCAGCCCACGTGAACGATTTGTTTTCATAATTTCCGGAATGTCCGAACGCGCGCGAATTTCATTCTATTCCAACTGCGGCGGCTTGGCATATGCGCGCGCCAAGCGCGCCAGCGGCTCGCCCACAATTTCGATTCGATCCGCATCGATCGCGCCGATCCCCGCCCAGCCGCAAAAATTCAAGTACTCGATTCGCGCCGGCTCAAATCCCATCAAGCGCGCGCAGGTCGCGTCGACCGCCACCAAATCAGTGCCAACCACGAGCGTGCCGCTCGCGACTGCGTTGCCGAATAACGGACCATCATTCTCCATTCCGACGATCCCGTCGACCACTGCGCACGCGCGCGTCGACAATGAATCGGCGAGTTCGGCGAGAAAAGCCGGGATGCCTTGCGTGTGCAACGTGTTTTTGGGCCACCCGTATTTGATGCCCGGCACGATGCCAAACAAATTTTTGACACTCACGGAAATTTGCGTCCAGTGATGCGTCTTCAATTTCGGAAGCGAGATGAGCAAATCGGCGTCGAGAATCGTGCGCGCGAGAAATAGTTTTTTGAGTTTGGTGTAGCCGCCTTTCAGCGGAATCTCGGCGAGGTCGTCGTAGTTCAGATCAACAAAAGAAATTTTTTCACGCGCGAGCAAATCCGCATAGCCGGTCGCGTCGAGAATTGCCTGCGGATCGCGGCGGAAGGTCGCGCCGTCGGCGACGATGATTTCACGCGCGCCTTGTTCGCGCGCGAACTGGATCAACGCCTCGGCAACGCGTGGGTGCGTATAACTCGGATGCGCGCCGACGAAATCAACTAGATTGGGCTTGAGCACAACGCGCAGTCCACGCAGATCGGGCGCGGCGGCGTTTTGCCACGCCGCGCGCAGGCATGCGAGAATATCCGCCTCGTATGATTCGCACGCCGCCAGCGCGACGCGCGCGCGCGGCGCGTTGAATCGCGCGAGGTTGCCGCGCGCCATCCAGCGAAACCAATTGCCAAAGCCAACCGGTTCCGTTGTTTTCAAGATGACGCCAGCGCCGGCGGCAATGCCGCTGAGGAGCGCGAGGCGGAGGAAGGTACGGCGAGACAGATTCATATTTCTTCCACGAAGCGCACGAAGAAGCACGAAGAAAAAATCAGATTACATTTTATTGCACCGACATTGCGATGGCAGTGAGAAATGGATTGCGGTCCCAACTACCATCGTTTTTTTGCAATGCATTCAAACGCACGCGCGCGCCATTCACTTCAATTCCCCACGCGTCCAGCGCGAGAATGCCGAATCCTAATTCCGCGGTCGTAGCCGCGCGTGCAACCGCGTCACGCAAATATTGAATCGCCGCGCGGATGCGCGCGTCGTCCGCCGGAATTTCCGCCGCGCGCAACGCGAGAAGCGCGATCGCGCTGTCCTGAATCGTCGCCGGAATTTTTTTGTCGATCATCTGCGGATTGCCGATGTTCCAGCCGCCAACGTCGGTGGCGCGGTCGAGCAAGTACGCGACGCCTTCGCGATAACGCGCGTGATCGCGCAATTTCGCCGCGTCCAGCGCGAGCAGCGCGAGCGCGGTCGGATGCACCCATGCCGCATCACCCACTTGCCAGGGCCAGCCGCGCAGCGTCGAGTCCATTCGGAATAATTCGCGAATTTTCGCGCGCACCGTCGGATCGGATAGCGTGATGCCGCTCGTCTTGATGAGCCACCGCGCGCCTTTTTCTAATGCCAGATTATTTTCCGGGAACACGCTGAGCGCGCGCACCGCCCACGCGGTCATCCATCCGCTTTCCGGATCGAGCGCGCCAATGCCCCAGCCTCCGTCCGGCAGTTGCAGTCGCAACAAAAACTCGCGCGCGCGGTCACGCGCCGCCGCGTTGGCATCGCGTAGCGCGATCATCACAGCGGCGGTCGGCTCGACGTACGACACGCCGCGCGCGGCAGCGCGATACCCCCAGCCACCATCGGGATTTTGCGCGCGCAAGAGAAAGTCAATTGCGTCCGGCATCGGCGCTAGTATCATTCAGCGCGCGCAAGATGTCAAGAGGAATTTGGTTTGACATGCACTACCAAGACATTTGAAAGGATAAAAAATTCGTATCCGTTCAGGTGGTTGATGATTCGGGTAACAATGAGGGCACCTTGTCGCCGCGGATTGCTACCGCACATGCAGTGGTCAGGTAATCCAACACATCGCGTTTTTGCTGACGCAA
>JACQGS010000168.1 GCA_016199405.1 Chloroflexota bacterium
ATAGCGCCTTGTGCGCGTTTTTGAGGACGCCCACGAGGGGCTAGGCTACCTCTCCGACAAACTGCTAGCAGATGGCGAATCGCAGAGGGCAGATCGCACAACTTGCCATTCGCTATTCGCCATCCGCCATTTGCGATAAGCGAGTTTCCAATGCCCAAAAGTCTTCTTGACCTTTACCGCGAGCATCGCGGCGAAATTGATGCCCTCACCGACCCGACCGCACTCTTTGTCCTCTTTTTCGTCAACGAAAACGGGCGGATGACGCGGGCCGATCTACAAAAAGAAATGAATCTCACGCCCACGCAATTCGCGCGCGTTATCGAACAGTTGAATCGCGCGGAGCTGTTCGGCACGCAAGCGGATTTCGTTTATATAACCGCCGGCGGCAAACAATTTTTGGCGGACATTGGAATGGTGGGCGCGCCGCCCGCGCCGCCGCAAAAACCGCCGAACGATGCCGCGCAGTTCTTGCGATTTGTCGGCGGCGGATTTTTGATCGCGCTCCTCGCGATTGGATTGACCGTATTCGCGATTTCTACCGGCGGTTTGGATCCCTTCCTTGCCACCGCGACGCCGACGCGCACGAACACCCCTCTACCGACGGCGATGCCCACCGCGAGCACGACCCCAACGCTCACCGTGACACCGACGGCAACGCCAACTTTCACGCCAACTCCAACGCGCACTGCAGCCGCAACGTCATCGCCGACTCCAACGCTGATCCCGAATGTCGCCGGAGTTTGGTATCATAACTTTGGCGAATTGCGTCTGGAGCAACGTGGAACCACTGTGAGCGGGATTTTTGTCGATGAGTTTCGCGACGCCAAAGAAAATTTGTTTGGCACGCTAACCGGCAGAATCCTGCAAGGCAAAACGGACACCGCCTCGTTCACCTGGACGCTGGACGAAAAAGTCAACACCTTTGATGGAACGTATTCTGGCTCTGCCTCCAATTTCCGCGCGGTGAATAACTGCGGCGCGCGCGCCGGCATAGAATTCGCGGCTGGATGCAGTTTTGCGGGCGCGTGGATCAATCGCGTCGCCGACAACTCAAATTGCGCGATGACCCTCAAGCGGATTGACCGCAAAGTGAGCGGCACGTATTGCAACGGCGAGGTCGAAGGAACGCTCCAATCCGACGCCAAGTCGAATGAAACACTTCTCAGCGGCGAGTGGAGCACAGGAGGACTGCGCCTCTTTGGCGCGCGCGGGTCTTTCCGGTTTTATTTGCCCGGCTATGACGCCTTGCAGTTCTCTGGAAACTATAACAACACATTCGAATGGTGCGGCTGGCGTGTGAATAGCCGGCCCCCCGCACGGTGTTTGCGCAGCGCGCAGATTCCGTAATAACGTGGCAGGGCGTTCACTCCCATCACGGCAAATTGAACGGGCGTAAATGCCCGGCTACTGAAATCTTATGCCCAACTTTCAACTCGTCTCACCCTTTCAACCGACCGGCGATCAGCCGGCGGCAATTGAAAAACTCGCGCAAGGCGTGCGCGACAACAAACGCTTTCAAACCTTGCTCGGCGCGACCGCGACCGGGAAAAGTCTTGGCTATTCCGATCCGGTCTTCATCGTCGAGAAACGCGGCACGCAAACGAGTCCGCGCATTGTTGCCATCGGCGAGTTAATTGATGCCTTCATCAAGCAAGCACACACTGACACCCAGCCGGAAGGCGACACGGTCATCCTCGACGCTCAAGCCGGATCTGTGCAATACTACGCCCAGTCCTTCGATCCGGAGACTTGCCGGGTTGATCTGCGCCCGATTCGCTCTTTCATTCGCCATACCGCCCCGACAGAGATGTATCGCCTCCGAACGGCTTGCGGTCGAAGCGCCACTCTGACCGGCGACCACAACTTGTGGGTGCTTAGAGAGGGCCACCTCCAACTTGTCAAGACCTCAGAAGCGCGTCCCACCGACTATGTGCCTGTTCCAGAGACATTGCTGGCGTATGGACAGAGGAGAACTTTGGATACCCTTGCGCTCCTCTCGGACACGCGCTTATTTGTGGAAGCGCCAGAGGCAGTCCTGACCTACACAGACACACACGGAGCAGGCCTTGTCGTCCGGGCTTTCGCTGAATCCGCTCTCGGTAATCCACACGGCAGATTGTCGGCAATTCGGCATCATAGTCACGGGCGAGGAATTCAGGTAAAAACTTTCTTGCACCTGCTTGATCGCACGGAGAAACTCGGCGGCAAGTGGGACCCAGACAAAGCCAGTGTTGGAGGCAAATCACGTCGAGATCGCTTGCCCGCCCAACTGCAAATAACTCCAGAACTGCTTGGCTTGCTGGGTTACTATATCGCCGAAGGTAATCATCAGCATGGGTACGTGATTATTGCGAATCGCGATGAAACCGTTCGTCAACACGTCGAGTCGGCGCTGGCTCAACTCGGAATTCCATTCAGCACGCGACCTTCCTCCGACTATCAGATTTCATCAACGGCGCTCGCAGAATTACTGAAGAGACTCTGCGGCACGATCGCTCGCGATAAACATCTGCCAGACTTTTGGCTTGAACTTTCCGCCGCGTCCCTCGGGCAACTCTTGCGCGCCTACTTTGACGGAGACGGCGCTGTCGGCCGCGCGAGTGACATTTCTGCGACTACCGCCAGTCCGCGGTTGGCGTCCGACTTGACCTATGCTCTCTTGAGATTGGGGATGTGGGCGCGTGTTAAACGTCGCTGGAAACGCGCAACCAACAGCCAACATTCTGGTGATTGGTACTATTCTATTACCGTATCCGGACAGGCGAACCTGCGACGGTTTCAGCAGGCGATTGGCTTCTCGATTCCCCGCAAACAGCAAGCCCTTGTAGACCAATTGAAACACACCGAGCACTCCAATGTTGATATTGTCCCATTGCGCGGTTCGGAACTGCGCTGGCTTCGGAATCGATTGGGGCTAACTGCCGAAACGCTTGGGGAATGGGCTGGCATTTCCCGCGGCGCAATTCAACTATTCGAGACGCAAAAGCGCGCTCCCAGACGCGTCACCATGCTCAAAATATTGGAGGTTTTGCGCCGAGTAGCCGCGCGCGTCGAGGGTATTTCTTCCGCATGGTGGCAGGTCTGGCAATCCCTCCGCAACCTCTGCCAAGTGCATTGGACGTCAATTGCCGCAGTCGAAAAGATCCAATATCCGTATCCATTTGTGTATGACCTCTGCGTGCCTGGAACAGAAACGTTTCTAGCCGGCACCGGCGGCTTCTTTGTGCACAACACTTTTGTCATGGCGGCGATCATCGAAAAAGTCCAAAAGCCGACGCTCGTGATCGCGCACAACAAAACGCTCGCCGCGCAATTGTACAGCGAGTTCCGCGAATTTTTTCCGCACAACGCGGTCGAGTATTTCGTTTCGTACTATGATTACTATCAGCCCGAAGCGTACGTGCCGCAACACGATCTCTACATCGAAAAAGATTCAAGCATCAACGAGGAAATCGATCGCCTGCGTCTCGCCGCGACGAGCGCGCTCCTCTCGCGCCGCGACGTCGTGATCGTCGCGTCGGTGTCGTGCATTTACGGCTTGGGCTCGCCGGAAGAGTACGGCAAAGTCGCGCTCAAGATCCAGCGCGGCGAAATGCGCAACCGCGATCGCGTCATCCGGCATCTCGTCGAAATCCATTACGAACGGAACGATTACGACCTCGGGCGCGGCAAATTTCGCGTGCGCGGCGACACGCTCGAGGTTGCGCCGGCGTACGGCGAGTTCGCGTATCGCATCGAATTTTTTGGCGATGAGGTCGAGCGCATCGCGGAGGTGGATACGACGACCGGCGAAGTGTTGAGCGAGCAGCCGGAAATCGAAATTTTTCCGGCAAAGCATTTCATCACGCCGCAAGACAAACTCGCGGCGGCGCTGGGCGACATCGAACGCGAACTGGAAACGCAAATCAAAACGTTCAACGCGCAAGGCAAGTTGATCGAGGCGCAGCGCATCGAACAGCGCACCAAGTATGATTTAGAAATGATGCGCGAGGTCGGCTATTGCAGCGGCATCGAAAATTATTCACGCCCGCTGGCGCAGCGCGAACCCGGCTCGCCGCCATGGACGCTGCTCGATTATTTTCCCGACGATTTTCTGATGTTCATTGACGAATCGCATATGACGGTCCCGCAAATTCACGGGATGTTCAACGGCGACCGCGCCCGCAAAACGACGCTCGTAGATTTTGGCTTTCGGTTGCCCTCGGCGCTCGACAATCGTCCGTTGCGCTTTGAAGAGTTCGAGAAAAAAATTTATCAAACTATTTTTGTCAGCGCAACGCCGGCAGATTACGAACTCAAGGTGAGCGAGCAAGTCGTCGAGCAAATCATTCGCCCGACCGGGCTGATTGATCCGGAAGTGAGCGTGCGCCCGATCAAAGGGCAGATTGACGATCTGATCGCAGAAATCAAAACGCGCGTGACGCGCGGCGAGCGCGTGCTCGTGACGACGCTGACCAAACGGATGGCGGAAGATTTATCGGAATATTTGCACGATATCGGGATCAAGGTGCATTATTTGCATTCCGAAATTCAAACGCTCGAGCGCATCGAGATTCTGCGCGATCTGCGGCTCGGCGTCTACGATGTGATCGTCGGCATCAATCTTTTGCGCGAGGGCTTGGACTTGCCGGAAGTTTCGCTCGTCGCGATCCTCGACGCGGACAAGGAAGGCTTTTTGCGGAGCGGCACCGCGCTGATTCAAACGATCGGGCGCGCGGCGCGGCACGTGAACGGGCAAGTGATTATGTACGCGGACAAAATTACCGATTCAATGCGCCGCGCGCTCGACGAGACGACGCGTCGCCGTCAAGTGCAAACCGCGCATAACACGGAGCATCACATCGAGCCGCAAGGCATCGTCAAGGAAATTCGCGATCTGACGCAGCGCGTGCACGTCGCGGCGGAATCGCGCGCCGATTACAAAGTAGGAGCGCACGCCGCTGCGCTTCCCAAGGACGAGGCGACGCGGTTGATCGCGGAATTTGAAAAGCAAATGAAAGAGGCGGCGAAGAATTGGGAATTTGAAAAAGCCGCGCTGTTGCGCGATCAGATTTTGGAATTGCGCGCGACGCTCGACGCGCAAGACGCGCGACCGGAGTGGCAAAAGGTGATGCAGGATCGCGATCATCACGAATTGGAGGAATGGAGAGCGGAAAAAGTCGAACGAATGGAAACAAGCCAACGAATGGAAACGAATAAACGCATGAAGGGCAAGTGACGAGCGATGGGGCAAGTGTCGAGGGTCTTCCCCCGTCACCCGCCACTCGTCACACGTCACACCACAAAGGAGGCAACAATGGAACTCGCAATTCGTCAAAAGTACAACATCAAAGCATCGCCGGCCGATGTCTGGCGCGCGCTAACCGATCCGAAAGAAATTCAAGAATGGTCGGGCGCGACGGCGTACTTTGTGCCGATTGCCGGCGCGCGTTACACGCTGTGGAATGGCACCATCGGCGGCAAGATCGTGGAAGCCGTGCCGGAAAAAAAGTTGGTGCAGACGTGGAAGCCGGAGGATTGGACGCGCGAGGATTCGGTCGTGACGTTCACGCTGACGTGGGGCAAGGGCGCGACGCGCGTGGATTTATTGCACGAGAACGTCGAGGAGTCCGATTTCGACGGCACGACCGAGGGCTGGGATATTTATTATCTCGGTGAAATCAAAAAGATGCTGGAAGCGCGGGGCACGAAAGTCGCGAAAGAAACGAAAGGCGCGAAAGCCGCGAAAAAAGGCGCGTCGAAAAAAGCAAAAGCCAAGAGCGGCAAAAAGCCGGCGAAGAAAAAGAGCGCGGGGAAGAAGCCGGCAAAGAAAAAATAGTTCGCGAGGGCAAGATGAAATATCAAATCCGTGCGCTCGGTTATGATCCCGAATCGGATGAACTCGATTTACTAATAAATTCAGACAAATCGCGTGATGCTGAAGCGATTCCGCTTGATGCCGGCATTTATGTGCGCCGCGATTTCAAGAGCCATATGATTGTGGGCGCGTTCATTCGCGGCTACAAGAATTTTGCGCGCCAAGTTGCGCAAGCGCAGGAAATTCCGCACGAGATAGCCCAACGCGAAAAGCTAGCAGATGTTTTCCAAGCGATTCTGGACTGGCAAAGTGAAGTGGGGATGTTGTCGAGCGATCTCGCGGCTCATCTGAGCGAATGGCCGCCCGAAGAGAAATTTCTGCAAGTCTTGGCGAAAGACTCGGTATAGCTGTTAGGTGCGACGCGTTTGGTGCGCGTCGCTTTCCGTTTTTGAAAACTGTGGTTTGAGGCAATGATGCAATTCAAACTTATGCTCTCATCGAATCGCTAACTTGAACAGGGGTAACGATGTCTGAAATACCGCGAGCCACTGTGAGACAACTCGCCTATAAGATCAAAGAGGCCGGCACGTCACCGCGTTTTGCGTTCTTTCTTGGCGCGGGCGCATCGTTTCAATCTGGGATCCCAGTCGCCAGTGGAATGATTCGTGATTTCAAAAAAAGCATCATCGAAAGGGAATGCCCGGAAGATTTACAGACTGATCAAGAAAAAGACCAATGGCTCGCTGCTCAACCCTGGTACAACCCGGACGACGAATATTCTTGCCTATTCGAAAGAATCGAGCCGAAAGAGGTGGGGAGACAACGATACATTGAGATGATGATTGATGGTCGCGCGCCATCCTTTGGGTATGTTGTCTTGGCGAACTTGCTCGCGACCAATCATATCAACACGATTATGACGACAAACTTTGATGATTTGATTTATGATGCGTCGTCCAAATACACCGACATTCGTCCGATTGTTTATGCGTATGGCATCATGGCATCGGAGATGCGTATTCTCTCCCTGCGGCCCAAAATCTTGAAACTGCATGGCGACTATTTGTATTCGGCGTTAAAAAACACAGACACGGAATTGGCAGAGCAAGACCTGAACATGGCAAAAGGTGTCAGTCAATTTTTGAAAGAGTATGGTTTGGTTGTCGTGGGCTATGGGGGAAACGACAAATCCATTATGGAATTGTTACGCGGGATCAACGAGAGGAATGATTTCTACTGGTGCGTCCGACGCGGCGAAATACCAAATACTTCGGTGCAAGAATTATTGCAAGAGCGCCGCGGAGAAATAATTGAGATTGATGGATTCGACGAAATGATGAATGAAATTCGCGGCATCGTTGGATTCGACGTTCGAGCAATGGTTGGTGGAATGCAAAAACGCGAACAAGTCATTATCGAACAACTCAAAGCCTTCGCGCCTAAGAACAAGTCGACGGACATTTTGGTCAAAGTGGCGGATGTTCTAGCAGAACAAGCCGATCAGCAGCTCAGTCAGAACAAGGAGGGTCAAGCGCTGCGATATTTCGCCCAAGGACTAGAAGCGGCAGAGGCAGGAAAATTTCAGGATGCAGAGCACGCATACCGGCGCGCGATCGAACTCGATCCAAGAGACTATGGCTCGTACAACAATCTAGGAATTCTGCTTTACGAAAAATTGCAACGCTATCCCGACGCCGAAGCCGCGTTTCGCAAAGCGATTGAACTCAATCCGCATGACGCCACCGTCTACTACAATCTCGGATCTCTGCTTCACAAGGGATTGCAAAGCTACTCCGACGCCGAAGTCGCGTACCGCCAAGCAATCGAACTTGATCCACAGTACGCAGCCGCGTACTCTGCTCTCGGCAATTTGTTCCACGATATGCAACGCTATCCCGACGCCGAAGCCGCGTATCGCAACGCGATTGAACGCGATCCTTATAGCGCCGATCTGTACTGCGATCTCGGCAGTTTGTTCCACGATATGCAACGCTATCCCGACGCCGAAGCCGCGTTTCGCCAAGCGATTGAACTCAATCCGCAACACGCCCGCACGTATAACAATCTTGGATTCTTGCTTACGAAGAATCCGAGCCGTATTGCCAACTCCGAAGCGATGTATCGCAAGGCCCTTGAACTTGATCCCAATGACGCCACTACGTATTACAACCTCGGCTATCTGTTCGCGAACGATTCCAACCGAATCGCCGATGCCGAAGCGAACTATCGCAAAGCGATTGAACTCAATCCGCAATACGCCTACGCATACTATGGACTCGCGGGTGTGCTCGCCAAAAATCCGCGACGTTACTCCGACGCCGAGGCAATGTATCGCAAAGCGATAGAACTCATTCCCAATTACGCCGACACTTACATCAGCCTCGCCGCTCTTCTCTCCAGAGATCCCAACCGCACCGCCGACTTCGAAGCCGCATATAAGAAAGCACTTGAACTTGATCCCCAAATCCTGCATCGCACTTGAAAATCTCGGCATTCTGTGCGCAAATGATTCCAACCGTACTTTCGGCACCAAGGCGATGAATCGCAAAGCGATTGAAACTAGATCCCTATCTCGCCTAAATGTAATTCATGATCTTGAGCGACTGGAATCTGTCCGCAGGAATCAGGATGCGGCATTCGAAAACCTTCGCCGCGCTGCGCAAGAAAAAGATTTCGACCGCGAACGGGCAAAGCGCGACCCGGATTTTGAATGGATTCGTGACGATCCGCGATTCAAAGAGATTGTGGGCGGATAAAAAAAGGGCGACCGCGAGGGTCGCCCCTACAATTATTTCCGTCCATCGTTCCTTCGCTTCGCTCAGGACAGGCTCTCGGCCTATCGTCGTTTTCTAAACCTCTCCTCCACCGCGTCAAACGTCTCCGATTTTTTCGCGAACGCAAAACGCACCGCGTTTTTCCCCAGCCCCGGCGTCGCGTAAAAACTCGAGCCCGGCACCGCCGCAACGCCGACCGGTGAGGCGAGCGGCAGGTTGAATCAAGCCGCTTTCTCCCGGCAGAGCATCAGGTTGACCCCGCGCATCGTCATCACCACTTCGCCGTTTTGGTTCAGCACCTCAATCAGGGACCGCAGCACGCCGCGATCCGGCTTGGAGCGCGAACGCGTCGCGTCCAATACCGTCACGCGCACCGAAAGCGTATCGCCGGGTCGAACCGGCTTTGTCCAGCGCAATTCGTCAATGCCGGGCGAACCCAAACTCGCCACGCTCGAAAGATAATTGTCAACCAAGAGGCGCATCATCAGCGCGGCAGTGTGCCAGCCGCTGGCAATCAATCCGCCAAAAGCCGTTTGCTTCGCGGCGGCGGGGTCGGTGTGAAATTCTTGTGGGTCGTAGCGCCGCCCGAACTCGACGATTTCTTTTTCTTCGACGACCACCGTGCCGAAAACTTGAACTGCACCGGGAATATAGTCTTCAAAGTAGCGTTGGTCTCTGGGGACGTTGCTCGGCGAATGGTTCATTCATCTCCAAGAATTGGGATGCCAGTTTTGCGTGTTCACCACGTCGCAGGTCGCAAGTCACAGGTTGCAAAATGCGCCTGCGACATGTGGCTTGAAGCTTGCGACCTATGACCTGCGGCTTGTTACTTGACCGGCGGCGGAAAATTCAGCGTGACCGTCCACTGAATCTGCCGCGCCTCGTCGTTCCAAAATGTTTTGATGTACTCGAGGGCGGCGCGCATTTCGGTCATCGAAAGTTTATCGCGGAATGCCGGCATTTTGGAATTAGGCGCTTGCCCGCCGTTCGCGATAATATCGAGCAAAAGAAAATCCGGATGATGCCACGTGTGTCCGCTCGAATCGTGCGGCGGCGGTAGAAACGCGCCGTCGTCCGCCGGAATTTTCCAATTCACCGCGCCTTGTCCTTGCGCGCCGTGACAGGTCGCGCACTCCGCGTCGTAAACCGCGCGCCCTTGCGCGATCAGCGCGGGCGAGAGCGTCGGCGCGGGCGATTCTGCGCGCGGCGGCATGGGCGCGGCGCAGGCAGAAATCGAAATCATCAGCACTGCAATGCTAAAACATAATTTGACGAATCCGGAAATCCGCATATAATCTTAATTGTAACTGCGGGGTGGAGCAGTGGCAGCTCGTCGGGCTCATAACCCGAAGGTCCCCGGTTCGAGTCCGGGCCCCGCTATATTTAAACAAAATAGACCGCCAGGTTACTCATTTCTGAGTGATTTGGCGGTCTCTTTTGTCAAAAATAGCGTGGCCCGGACTCGAACCGGGGACCTTCGGGTTATGAGCTTGGC
>JACQGS010000179.1 GCA_016199405.1 Chloroflexota bacterium
ACCTTGATGGTCTTGATCGCGGTGCCCGCGTTTGCCGGCGCGCTCCAGTTGCTCGCGCTTCTGGCTTTCACAAAATAACTGTTGCCGCCTTCGATCTGAAAATCATTTCCGCCCGCGCCCGGCACGTACGCTTGCCAATTCCTTCCATTCCATCTGTCCACTTCGTACACCGTGCCGCCTTGTCCATTCGCCGCCGCGATTAAGGTTGATGCCGTGAACGCCGTGTATGGAAGCGAGAGCGCGGTCGAGCCGGCATTGATCGCGATGACGATCGATCCGGATCCGCCGGTCGAACCGGTCGGCGGAACGGGAGTTGGTGGAACCGGCGTTGCGGTTGGTTGAGACGGCGGCGCCGGGGTTGCCGTCGGCGGAACGCGCGTCGCGGTGGCTTGAGTTGGCGGCACTGATGTCGCCGTCGGTGGAACCGGCGTTGCCGTTGGCGGAACGCGCGTGGGCGATGGCGGAACCGATGTTGCAGTCGGCGGAGCCGGCGTTGCCGTTGGCGGGACCGGGGTCGGAGGAACCGGCGTTGCCGTCGGTCCGGTTGTCGTCGTACCACTGCTCGTTGAAGTTACCGTGACGGAAACGCCATCCGATACGTTGTTCACGCGATTCGTCGCGCGCATTTCAATTGTATGCGTCCCCGCGCTGAGCGGAGTGTTGAACGTGAATGTTTGCGAAACTTTGTTGAACGATGTGCTTCCATCGGCTGGCGATGCATTCTGAAATGCGCCGCCATCCACGCGATATTGTACACTCGCGATCGTGTTGATCGTGATGCCTTCGCCGGTCGGCGAGGTGTACGGTTGATCGAACGCCGAGCCGGAGATCGTCACGCTTCCGCTCACGCTCGCAGGAACCGAACCGAGCACGATTGCCGGCTTAGTGTTGATCGGATCTGGCAGCCCGTTCACCGAACTCACGCGATAACCCATCATCCCCTGCGCGAACGCATCGACTTGGTTGTTCACGTACGGCGCAATGCCGCCGCGCATGATGCTGTCTGTATTCGCTGGGCAACCGAGTTGGCTGTTTTGATTTTGAACTTGCAAATAGCCGCTCGCGGTATTGCACGGCACGCCCGCGCCGGAATATTGATCCAACGCGCCAAAGATGTGACCCGTTTCGTGGGCGACCACCGCGCCCAGATTCGTAATGCCATATCCATCGTTGTCGTACGTCGTGACCAGAAACGGTCCGGGGATATACGCATACGCAAAGTACCCGTTGCTAAAAGTGCCCGACGCGTTGTTCGCGCTGTTGGCGACAAAGATGACAAACGCCCAATCCGTGCCCTTATTCTGGCGCATCCAGTTCGAATAAGCGTACACTTGCTCAAAGTACGACGTGCCGGCAAATCCCATCCGCGACATCGTATCGCCAATCCACAACCCTTCATCCGATTGCGGATGATTGATCGGTTCGTAACCGGTGGGCGCTTGCCGGCGTTGATCGTACACAAACGATACGCGCCCGCCCATTCGATTCGACCACCACGTCATCGCCGTTTGCACCTGGGTGTAGACTTGATCCATCTTCGCCGCATCCCACGTTTCCGTGCAACGATCGATCGCGCCATCGCATTGCGGCATCACGATGCCCACCGCAACTTTACCCAGCATATATTCGCTCGTCTGATAATAACTCGGCGAAAGCGAATTTGCCGAGGGCGCATTGTTCACCGTAACGGTTGCGCCGGAAGCGCTGACGCCGCTCGTCGTGATATCGCCGGCAAGTACGCGCACGTTCGCGGGGCGCGGGGATTGATACGAATAGTTGCCGTGCGGTCCGGGCTTGGCGCCTTTTGCCGCGGGCACGAGTCCGATTTCACCGATTGCCAAAGTTTCTTGATCGCCGGGTCCACGTAAGCGCACATATATTTTCTTCGGTCCGGTGCCTTCCGTGATGGTCCACGTTTTTGTTTCCGCGAAATTTTCCCACTCGACGCCGGAAAAATCGGGCGTGTTGGCAAGCTTCATCTGCCGCGCCCACCCCTTACCGCCGATGTGCAAGGTCACTTGTTGCGAGGTCGTCGCATCCGCGCCGCTGTTCACGACGACGGTGTAGGACAACCCGCCGCGACGGCCTAAATCCACCGTCCAATAATGGCGAAAACTGCGATCGTCTTTGGAGAACGCATACCCCACGCCAATTTCATTGACTTCCGGATTGAGCAAATTGTCTTTGGTGTTCACATTGTCGAGCAATGCTTTCAAAACTTGGTCCGGTTTGGAATAGCCCGCGCTCACGCTTTCCACGATCACTTGCGCCTGCGGATAGCCGCTGTCATCGGCGCGCGAAATTGGTGTGCGTCCAAACGCATCATTCACGTCGAGCTTTTGCGCTTGCGCCATATCCTTGCTATGCGTGCGCGACGAACGCGTCAGCGTTTCATTCAAGCGCAGCGGCGGCAAACCCCGCTCGATGCGCGCCTTGTTCACCTGCGCGAAAAGTTGTCGCTCAAAACCAATTTGATCGGGACCGGTCGGCGCTTGCACCGGCGAATCGTTGCCCACTTGCTGAAACGCCGTGCCGGATTTGCCGGTCGCATCGAACCAGCCAACGCCGGATTGCGTCACAGAGGGCGCCGCTTGGATCACTCCGACCACAACCACCGCCGAGAGCGCGAGCACAAAAAGCACGCTCAGCGCGCCGTATGCAACATGCAACGGTCTCTGCGCGAGCATGACTCGCTTCAGCGGGCGTTTGTTTGGATTCAGATTAAACATCATATCAACCTCACACGAATGTCGCTCAAAAAATACGGCTCACTTCCACACCGAAGAAGTGAGCCGATCACGGATCGATCCGTTTCCTCTTCGGTAGTTCGGCGGTCATCGCGCGTCGCGCTTTAGACCCGTAACTTTGCGCCGCCGCCTTTCGGCGGGTTTGCGTTTATCGGAAGTTTTTCTTTCTGTGGCTATTCTACTCCGCCCGTGCCCGTGCCTCAATGGGACTAGAGTACCGAAATGCCTCCGGCAGATTACAGTTTGCTTACGACGAATAGATCGCGATAGAACTTTCGGCTTGGCTTTTCGCTTTGCGCATGGCGTGATACGCGTGATCGACCAATTCCGCGCCGGTCTTTTCGGTGGTGTGCGCCGGAAATGACGCGATGCCTTGCGAAATCTTGACCGCAAACGGTTTATTCGTCGTCGGATCGGCAAAGCTGACCTTTGCCAAATCCGCGGCGACGCGTTTCGCGACAATCTCCGCGCCCGCCGCCTCCGAGTTGTACAAAAAGACGCCGATTTCGTCCACGCCCCACCGGCTCGGCACATCCGTCACGCGCAATTGTTTTTGAACGACGCGCCCCAATTCATGCAGCACATTGTCCCCCGCCGAATAGCCGTGCGTGTGATTGATCTCATCCAATCCCACGACATCGATCATCAAGAACGAGACCGGCGTTTTGCTCCGTTCCGCGCGGCTCAATTCGCTTTGCAAGCGCGCCTGCAAAAATCGCTGATTGAACAATCCGGTTTTCGTATCCGTGACGGCAAGTTGAATCGCCTGCGTATGCGATGCGCGCAACGCGCCCAGCAAGCTCAGGTGGCGTTCCGCAATCAAGCCGAGCAAAGAAGAAATCAGGACAAAGATCAACGCGCGCAAGACCAAAGCCAACAGCGCGCCCGGCGCCAGCGACACCGGCGAAAGGAAAAACACGACCGCATACGCAATCGATCCGACGACGCCGGCGAGCAAACCGCCGGTGAATCCCAAATAGCCGGCGGCGGTGATGAGCGGAAGCAGATACAAGAGATAATAATCGCCCTGCAATTCGCGCAAGAGGAAAACCATCAGACTCACCGAGAGGATGCTCAGAAAGACGATCACGCGCAAACTGGAGAGCAAGATCGTCTCGTCATCTTGCGCACGATACACCAACGCCCCGACCACGGCGACTGAAACGACGATGCCGGCAGTCGCCGCCCATTCGCCCGGACCACTGGGGCGCGAAATCAGCGCGATCACGATCACCGCGAGCGCGAGGATGGCGGTCAGCGCGAGATGCAAACGCGAAACGAGCACCAGCGTTTTGCGCCAATCATCATCCAATCGAATGAGATCCGACAAATCGAGCCATTCCAAATCCGCGAGGCGAATCATCTCATCGCCGGGCGCGGCTTGCGCTGCTTCTTTTGCTGACATGGCAAAACCCCCGTCTAAATGGGCGATCCGCGCAAATTCAGCGCGCGGATCCGCCACTTTGAAGTTCAGTATAAGCCCAGCCGATAATCAAGTCAATATGCTTGGATTACAGCCGCATTACAAACGATCCGCCGCGCGGTTGCGCGATTCTCCGCGCGCCCTTATAATGCCGGCAGAGAGACTCACCGAATGCCAAACCTTCAAGATAATATCGCCCGCGCCGGGGATATGGTGCTCCTGCTTTCGCCCGACGACAAACGTTTTCTCCTTCGATTAACCCCCGCCGCGCGGCTCGACACGCATCGCGGCTTTATTCCGCACGATGCGATCATCGGTCAACTGTACGGCAACGCGGTCGAGACGCAAAAGGGGCATCCGTTTTGGTTGTTGCATCCCTCCACCGAAGATTGGGTGATGCGCATCAAGCGCGCGTCGCAGATCATTTATCCCAAGGAAATCGGCGTGATCATCTTGAAATTGAATATCATTCCCGGCGCGCACGTGATCGAAGCCGGCACCGGCAGCGGCGCGCTGACGCTCGCGATGGCGCGCCTCGTGCAACCGAATGGGCGCATCTATTCCTACGAAGAGCGCGACGATATGCAAGAGCTGGCGCGCAAAAATCTCGAACGCGCCGGCGCGTCAGCCGCCGTCGAACTGAAACAGCGCGATATTCGCGCCGGCTTTGACGAGCGGAACGTGGATTCGCTTTTTCTCGACGTGCGCGAGCCGTGGCTTTTTCTCGCGCAAGCGCATGCCGCGCTCAAGGGCGGCGGCTTTTTCGGCTCGCTCGTGCCGACGACGAATCAGATCAGCGCGTTGTTGGAAGAAATGGAAACCTATGGGGGCTGGACGAATATCGAGGTGCTGGAGATTTTGGAGCGGCATTTCAAGCCGGTTGCAGATCGTTTGCGCCCGGTCGATCGCATGGTCGCGCACACCGGCTTTTTGATTTTTGCGCGCGCGATTTCGCGGCAGGCAGCAGTAAATTCGCTTCGCTCGGTGCGCGGGCGGTGGCTTTGAACCACCGCCGCTTGCGGGGGACTTGCCGTCCCCCTGCGCCCCCTGCAAGCGGGATCCCCCGCCTTCAGCGGGGGCTTTGGTGAGTAAATTCGGAAACAGTTCCAGCGACGCCGGAGTCAAGCGATGGAGGGGAAGAAAGCGAGACGCCCGATGTCGAATGATAAGGATTTGGTCGTCGTCTACCGCTCAAATGGTCCCCTCGCGGCGGAAGTGGTGAAATCGAAACTCGAAAGCGCCGGCATTCCGGCAATGCTCAAATACGAAAGCGCGGGTCGAACATTTGGACTCACCATTGACGGCTTGGGCGAAGTTTCTGTGTTGGTGAGGAGCGAGGATGAGGAAGAAGCGCGCGAGTTGATTGAATAAGGAACCGAGGTTTTCATTTACCAAACACCGTCGCAATGCGCGACTGCAAACTGCCGAGTCGCTCCGCAGCGTTCGACAGGGCTTGTCCCATCAAGGCAAGCCGTTCTTTTTCTCCGCGCACAAAACGAAAGTACGGTGCGACACCCTCCTTCAGCCGATTGACCGTGCGGTCGGCTTCGGCGTTGAATTGCGTCGTGAGCACGCGGCTCAAATTCCGGCGCACCGCCTCGATCTTTTCTTTGAAGCGCGTCTTAGCTTGCTGTCGCTTGAACGGAATGATAAAGAATCCGACAATCGCGATCACGCCGGCAAACACAACGCCGGTCACGTCCACGACGCTCGAACTCACCAACAGCGTAATCACCGTTCCCAGCCCGACCGCCCCCGCCTCGACCAACGCCATTTGTGCGACCGAACTTTCGACCGCCGCCCCCAGCGCGCGCGATTCCGCTTCCACATCGTAGCCGCTGACGATGGTTTGCGCGGATTGCGTCACCCCGTCGAGCAACGCCTGCCGCCGCATCTCAAAATCAGTCGAGACATTGCCGACCAGTTCATCCGAGACGGTGGTGCGCCGCTTGAGCAAATAATTTGTCACTTGTTGCCAATGCCGCAGGTCTTTTTCGACGAGCCAGTTCACCGCCACCTGCACGCGATGCTCCGTTTCCTCCGGCACGCCGGCAATGACCTGCTTCTCGAACAACGCGCGAAACCGATCGCCGCGCGTGAGATCGCGCAGATTCATCAAACGAAATTTTTGGTCGAAAAAGTCCAACCCGCGCGCTTGCAACCGCAACATCACGTTATCCACTTCCGCGAGCCGCGCCCGCAATTCGTCCTTGACCTCCCCTTCGTACGTTGCAATCTCTCGCTCGACCGTGCCCACCATCTCCTCATCGGACTGCAATTGCGCGCGTTCATGCGCCAGCCGCGCGTTCTCGCGTTTCAAGATTTCTTCGGCGACACCGAGCGGGTTCGCGAATTTGACGCGCAAGCGCGCGGTTTCGTCCAGCCACGATTGCACGTACGCGCGCAGGGCGCGCATCCCGCTGCTTTCCTCGTCGCCCGCCTGAGCGCGCTTGGCGGACACGGCAAAAATCTCCGGCGGCGCGCCGAGCAGTCGCGCGGCATTTTCGGCGACAAACGTCGTCACCTCGCGCAATTCATCTTCGCCGGCAAGGAGGTCGCGCTTGTTGATGACAAAGACAATCTTCTTCCCCCAGTCGCGGATGTGATCGAGAAATTGACGTTCGCTCTCCGTAAACGGACGGTCGGCGGAGGTGACGAAGATGACCAGATCACTGCGCGGGACAAAGTCGCGCGTTAGTTCTTCGTGCTGGCGGAAGACCGCGTTCGTGCCCGGCGTGTCCACAAAATTGAGTTCGCGCAATAGATCGAGCGGAAAAGACAGCACGGCGACGCCGCCCGCGTCGGACGACTCTTCCATTTTGTCGCCGTATTTGATCAGCGTGATCCGCGTGGTGGTCGGGGTCACGCCTTCCGCCAGCACTCGCTGACCGAGCAGCGCATTGACGAGTGCGGACTTGCCGGAGTTAAACTCACCCGCAACGACGATCAAAAATAATTCGTCCAGTTGCAAGAGCGCTTGACGCAGGTCGGCTAATTCTCCCGGCTGATTTTTGAACGCGGTAAGCGCTGCCAGTAGGTCGGCGAGAAATCCTTTTTCATCTTTCAACAATTCGGCTTGCGTCGGATTTAGTACGGTTGCCATTTGACCCTCCAATCCATCCGGTAATCAGGACGAATTCTTCTCCAACACCACCGCATATCCCTCTTCAAAATTCTTCGCACAGACCTCGCGCAATTCCCAGCCCTCGCGCGCGGCAATCTGCATCAGATCCGTCGGCGCGAGCAGAAGCAAATCAAACTCCACGCCGCGCCTGCCGCGATAAACCAGCCGCAAGCGCACTTGACCGACCGCGCGCCCACGTTCCAAATTCTGCCGAAAGTAACGCCGATGCTGCGCGCGCGTCGTGCTCGGCATTCGCGTTGTTGCGATGATTCTGCCGCGCGGCGACGTGATGCGATGCAACTCGCGCAACATCTTGCGAAAGCGCGGCAATGTCCCACAAATTCCCAGATTATTTCCAAATAGAATCACCGTATCAAATTGGTTTTTCGCAAACGGCATCTTGCCGCATGCCTCTGCCACGCGCGCGTCCCTGACCCCGCGCGTGCGCGCGAGTTCGACAATGCGCGGCGACGCGTCGATCGCGGTCACGCGCATGCCGCGCGCCTGCAAATGCAAACTATGCCGCCCCGCGCCGCACCCGATATCCAAAACTTTTCCCCGCGCGAATTTCAACGCGCGTTTTTCATACGTCGGGAATTGGGCGTAGCGCGTGAAATACCACGACACATCTTCGCGCCCCAAATGACCGTCATCGCGTTCGACGCGCAAATTCGCTTTGCCGGTCAAATGGAATTTCCACAGCGCGTCGGCGAAAAGGTCGAAGGGATTCATCTGCGAACCATTTCCGTTAATTCATCCACGCTGTACTTGCCCGGCTTTTCGCCACGCGCCGCCATCTCATCGGCGAGCCGCCACAAAAGTTGGTTGTACGGCGTTTCGATGCCCAAACTTTTTCCGAGCATCACCACGTCGCCGTTCAATTGCTCCGCTTCGATATTGCCGGTCCCGCGCGCGAGCGATTGCCACGACGAACTGCGCTTTTCCAAATTCTCAAAGCCCGCCGGCACGCGCCGCTCGCCATATTCGGAACGGACGCGTTTTTGGAATTGCTCGCGCTCTTCCCATTCGATCCCCGCCGCGCGCCAAACTTGCATTGCTTCTTCCCGCACGGCTTGCATAAACGCGCGTCCGTCGCCTTTGTCGTCGCTGATCGCATCGAACGCGTTGCCGAGATTCAGCAAGCACTTGGCTGCTTTGGACATCATCACCGCGTCATTCACGTTGACGAAAAAACCGGCGCGTCGCAACGCGTCGGCAATCGGATGGCACAAGTCATCCGCGCCGCGCGGATAGCGCCCGATTTCGATCACGCCATTCCGCCGCACAATCGGGTTGATGACCTCGCCCGGCGTCATAAAGATCGCGGGAATCATAATCATCACGCCGTAGACGCGATCAAACGCGCGCGTCGCAAGCGCCTCGTTGACGATCGAATTCTGCACACAAAAGATCGGCAGCGAGCGCGGTGCGCCTGCGTTCTTCAATTGCCCCAAACATTTGACCGTATGCTGCGACTTGGCGCAGAGCAAGACAGCATCATCGTCGCGAAATGGCAATAACTCGCCGGCGGTCTTGAACGCCGGAATTTTTAGCATGTAACTCGCATCGCCGGTGACGAGCTTCAAACCGCGCGCATTGATCGCGTCCATATTCTGTGCGTTGCCGACGAGCGCAACCTCAAACCCTTGCCGAAATAAATGCCCGCCGATTACGCAGCCAATTCCGCCCGCGCCGTAGATGATGAATCGCATTGTCGCTCTCCCCAGAAAATAGGACACAGATGAACACAGATAAACACAGATCGGAAAATCAGTGTAAATCCGTGTTGATCAGTGTCCAATATTTTTCTTCTCCGCTTCGCCTTGAATCTCCCACAAAATGATTTCCGGCGGACACAAAAAACGCACGCGCGGCATGCCCGCGCCTTCCATGCCGATGCCGCGCGTCACGTACAACGTCAGCGCGCCGATTTCGTACCGCCCCATCTCGAATTTCTTTCCGTACAGCGACCCGGCAAACAGCGCGCCAAAAAACGGCAGGCGCACTTGACCGCCGTGCGTATGCCCGGACAATTGTAAATCCACATTTTGCAACGCGGCTTCCGGCGCAAGATCGGGTGTATGATACAGCAAGATGGTTAGATTGCCGGCAGCGCCGTTGCGAGCCGACGCGAGCGCGACGCGATCAATGTGCGGTTTATGCGTGCAGGCAAGCCCAATCAAATCAATCGCGTTTCCGTAATGATTCAGCGTCACACGTTCGTCACGCAGCCAGCGGATGGGCAAGCCCGCGAGAATTTTTTCGACGACGGCGGGCTGATCGACTGCCGAGGTGCCAGTCACGGCAAACACGCCGAGCGGCGCGGACAGCGATCCCAGAATCTCGCGCGCGTGTTCATGCGCCAGCGGGTTGTGAACGTACGAGAGATTGAGAAAATCGCCGGAGAAAAGTATGAGGTCGGGTTTCAATTCGCGCGTGAGTTGGAGCAAGCGTCGTTCGCG
>JACQGS010000172.1 GCA_016199405.1 Chloroflexota bacterium
CGATAACCCGCACGTCTTGCCGTCGCTCATCTATGTGGACCGCGAGCACAACGCGCGCGTCGGCACGAATGCCGCGACCGAATACCTCGCGCGCGAAACCGGGCGCGCGGTCCGTTGGGAGCGCCGCCGCGTCGGCGAAGTGGATGTGTTCGCGTCCGATATGCATTACGTGCAAGATGTCCACGTCATGATGGACGCCGCCGCGAACGGACGGCTGTTGCAGTACGTCAAAACCGCGCTGCGCGATCCGTTGTATGATGGCACGCAAATTTTCGATCGCTATTACACGCTTGACGAGCTGATCGCGATTATTCTCCGCCATCTCAAAACGCAAGCCGAGCAAGAATTTCAAGCCGCGACCGAGCAGGTGGTACTGGGTCGCCCGGTAAAATTTTCTGACGATGCCGCCGTTACTGCGCGCGCCGAAGAAATTCTTTTTCAAGCCGCGCGCCGCGCCGGTTTTGACGATATTCGTTTCGAGGTGGAGCCGGTCGGCGCGGCGTACGATTATCACCGCCGCGCGCCGGGGCGGCAGACCGCGTTCATTTTCGATTTTGGCGGCGGCACGCTCGATTTCACCGTCGCGCGGCTCGGCGGCAATCAACCGCCGGAAATTCTCGCGACGCACGGCGTCTTGGTCGGCGGCGACGATTTGGATCGCCGCGTGATGCAATCGCTCCGTAAATATTTTGGCGCGCGCGCAAGTAACGGCAAGCTGCCGCTGCCGGCGTATATACTCGATCAGCTCGACAATTGGCAGACGATGCCAGTGCTCTCGCGCCGGAACTATCAAAAGATCCTCGACGATTTTCGGATTGCCGGCGCGGATGCGGACGGCGTTGCCGCACTCAAGACGCTCGTCGCGCGCAACATTGGCTTTAAACTCTTTCGCACCATCGAGCAAACAAAAAAGCGGCTTTCGGAAAGTTTCGCCGAGCCGCTCGATTTTGATTTTGAAAATATCGCAATTCACGAAACTCTCGCGCGCGAACAGTTCGAAGCGCTGATCCAACGTGAAATTGAAGCGGTCGAGCGCGGCGTGTTCGAGACACTCGCAATCGCCGGCAGCGCGCCGGAAAAAATGGAAGTCGTGCTACGCACCGGCGGCACATCCGCAGTGCCGGTCTTTACCGCGCTGCTCGCGCAAATTTTCGGCGAACATAAACTCGCGCATATGGATTTGTTGACATCGGTCGTTGGGGGCTTGGCGGTCGTCGCGCACGAGGGCGGCGGGAAAAAGCCGCGCTATGCCGCGCGCTACGACGCGGCGCGTGTCGTTGCCGCCGCGTCCGGCAAAATCTACGCGGCACGCGTCGGCGCGGCGTGCTATCGCGATGTGGATTATTCGATTGCGCATTTGCCGGTCGAACTTTGTGGCTTGCCGGCAATTCAGACCGCGCAAGCGGACAAGGGCGTCGCGGCAAGTGAATTTGGGGAATTGCACCTCGCGCGCGCGGCGCGGGTTTTTATCGCGTATGATGCCGGCGCGGCGGCGATTCCGAATTGGCTGCGCGCGTTCACATCGGAGAAAATGTCGTTCGTCGTCAATCAATGGGGCACGGAACGACCCATGAATGTGTTCGCAAAAAATTTTCCGGCGGGACGCGTAACGCTCGGCGGAAATTTTGCGGAGGGCGCACGCGGCAATGTGTTTTTGAATTACGCGGTGGTGGTGCGGGCGCAGATGTAGCGGCGAATGAAAATTCAACCGCAGACCCTGGCACTTGCGTTCCCGTCAGGGCAAGTGGAACGCAGAGGCGCAGAGAGGATTTGAGAAACGTCTGTATTTCCTGTGTCCTCTGTGGCTATTTTCGAGGGAGGCAAAATGAAAATTCGTTTTGCAATGCTCGCGTGGCTTATCGTCCCGGCATTTATTCTCGCGGCGTGCGGCGGATCGCCCGCCCCAGCGCAATCCTTTTTGACCGATGCGCCAAAGTATGCGGGTCTCAAGGGCGACGCGGTTGCCGGCAAAAACAAATTCGCCGGCACTTGCTCTGCGTGTCACGGGCTAGATGCGAAAGGTCTGCCGAGTCTCGGTAAAGATCTGACCACGAGTGTATTTGGCAAAGGTCTCGCCGACGCGGAATTCATCGCGTTTGTCGTCAAGGGTCGCCCGGTGAGTGATCCGGCGAACACCACCAAAGTGCTGATGCCTCCCAAGGGCGGCAATCCGGCTTTGAGCGATCAAGACCTCGCGGATATTGTCGCGTACATTCGCGCATTGCAAAAATGAATTGCGGCGCGCGCTTCTTTTTTGTTTGCCGCGATTCTTTTTGTATGCTATAGTTACCACCGTGCCAACCAAACATCTGAAGTTTCTGATTCCCAGTTTGACGCTCGCGACTTTGCTCTTGCTCGCGTGCGATCTCAGCACCGTAACGAATCTGCTTCCGTCCAACGCGAGTCAGCCCGTCATCAGCATCCAATCGCCGCCGAGTGGAAGTGAATTTCGCGAAGGTGATGAGTTGCTGATTCAAACGCAATCCACGGACAAGTCCGGCATTAGCCGCGTGGATTTGCTCGTCGACGGTGTTGTCGTTAAATCGGACGCGCCGCCGATTGCCGGACAAGACGCGTTCACGCTGATTCAAAAATGGGTCGCGATTCCCGGCGCGCATATTCTCGTTGTCCGCGCCTATAACGACAAGGGAGTGGCGAGTGAGCCGGCAAGCATTGCCGTCAACGTCACCGCCGCCGCGCCGCCGCCCGTGTCCACGCAGATCGCGCAAGCCACGCGCGTTTTGCCGACTCCAACTACGCTTTTGAATCCGACGACTGCCGCGCAACGAACGGCAATACCGCCAACGCGGACGGCGACGCGACCACTCCCAACGAACACGCCGAATTTTCCACCGGGAGTTTATGGCATCTCGGTGCGTCTCGACCCGCCGGAGCCAAGGCGCGCCACGCCGCCAACTTTTTATGTGACGTTTCTCAATACGACCGGCGAGTCGAAATCGTTTCGCTGGTTTGTAAAAATTTACGAGCCGGATAAACCCAATTCAAAAGGCGAGACTTCGAAAAAACAAGAAGATATTCCGGTGGGGCGAAGTGAATTGGCATCGCCGGCGGATTGGACGGTCGGCGGAATTTTTACTTGCCAGCAATACGTCGCCCGCGTTTTCTATTTCAACGCGGATACCAAAGAAACTTTTGAATTCACCAAGCCGGATAATAGCGGCGGACCTAACGCTGGCTTTCAATTCTGCCCGTAACTTTTTATGATGTTTCGCGAATATTTTGACACTCTGCTTCGGCGATGGCAAATCGTCGTCGCGATGCCGCTCCTCGCCGCGCTGGCTGCCGCGTTGATCAGTCTCGCGCAGCCGGTCACGTACGAAGCCACCGCGATGATCGCGCTCGCGCCGGCAACTTTATCGGTCCCGACCTCGAACCAAGCGCCGCCGTACTATTTGACCGCCGATTCGCCGCGTCAACTCCCGCCGGCATACACGCCCACACACTACATCGCGCTTTTGAAAAGCGCCGAGGTCGTCAACGCGGTTCGCCCGCCCTTCGCGATTTCG
This sequence comes from Chloroflexota bacterium, assembly GCA_016199405.1. Taxonomy (GTDB): domain Bacteria; phylum Chloroflexota; class Anaerolineae; order UBA4142; family UBA4142; genus JACQGS01. The sequence goes on from JACQGS010000172.1 coordinate 3,528, forward strand.
ATCACGTCCAACGGTTCGGATCGTTCGCTCATCGAAATTACCGCGCGCGGTTCCGACGCTCCGCGCGTGTCCGATGCCGCGAATGCCTACGCTGATCTCGGCACGCAGTACCTCACCAAAATTCTCATTCCGACCGGCGAGCAAGCCGACACCGCGCTTAGAAAACTCGAGGCGACGGAAAGTGCGCTCGCGAAATTTTCGCTCGACAACGGCTTGGGCGATTTCGATTTGAACAAACTGCGCGGCAACCTCGCACTCGCCCCCGAAAAAAAATCGGAACTCGTGCGCCTCTTGCGTGTACGCGATACCGCCGAATCCGTCTATCTCGATTTTAGTCGCGAGCAAGCGCGCGCGGCGATTCTCGCCATCACCACCTACAAGCCCACCGCCATTTTCGCAACTCCACCTACCGCGCCGATCTCACCGCATCCCGCGCAGAACGCGCTCATCGGCGCGGGACTGGGGCTTTTGGTCGGCATCGCTGCCGCGTTTGCCATGGAATATTGGGTGCGTGCGCGCACGTAAAGCCCACACGAATGCCTTTTCCCTTCACCCGGCAAATTGGATTCACCCTCGCCGTTTTCGCTGCGATTGCTTTCTTTTTTCCCTCGTTGATGAGCGCGTACTATTTGAACCAAGCCAACGCGCGCCTCGCGCACGCGGCGGCATTGCCGGCGCACGCGCGCGCGAGTGAACTCGCGCAAGCCAACGCAGAAATTCAAAACGCGCGCAGTGTCGGCGGCGATCGCGCGCTTGCGCCGATTCCAGCGCGCTTGTCGCTCGCGCACGCGCGCGAATTATTGTATCGCGGCGAGGCGACGCAAGCCGCCAGCGCCATTGAAAACGCGCCCGCGCTCGCGCGCGACAGCATCGCGCAATTCCTCGCCGGCGACGCGGCGGAATCATCCGGCGATCTGGGGCGCGCCGTTCAACATTGGCGCGCCGCCGAGGCGTTGGATTATTTTGCGCGCAACGCGCACCGCGCGCAGGATTTGCATGTGTGGTCGGAGGCGGAAAAATTCGCGCGCATCGCCGCCGGTATCGCACCAGGCATTGCGGACGCGCATTATGTTTTGGGCGATGCGCTGTCGCGACAGAACTCAAACAATTCCGAAGCGATGAGTGAACTGATCCGCGCGCGCGAGTTGACCGACGACAAAGAACTCGTCGCGGCGATTCTCTCGCGGCAAGGCGAAATTTTTGCCGAGCAACACAATTATCGCGCGGCGATGGAGAGCTACAATCAAGCGCGCGTGATCGCGCCGTTGGATGCGCGCCCGCGCACCGGCTATGCGCTTGCGCAAATTGAAGAAAATCCCTCCGAGTGGGCGAGCGCCGTTGCGCTTCTTACCGATGTGGTGAACGATTCGCCATGGTACACCGACGCGTATATTCAACTCGCTCGTTTTGCGCAAGCGCGGCAGGATGTTGGCGAGGCGGAGCGGTGGTTACGCCAAGGTTTGGAAAAAAATTCCCATGAGCCGCATTTGCTTTTCGCGTTGGGACAGTTCTATGCGCGGCAAAAGCAAGTCGCCCGCGCGCGCGCTGAATTCAACTTGGCGCTCAAATTTGAAAAGCATCCCGACGATCTGCAAAAGATTCAGCGCACTCTGGCGGAGTTAGACGGCAAATGATTTCCACACGAACGATCGGCAACTCGGAGCGCGAACGCGGTGTGTGGGTGATCGGTGCGCTTGCCGCGCTAGGCGTGGGCGCGTTCGCGGCGATGGGATCGGCGGTGTGGGTTGCTACTGCCGGAATTCTCGCGCTCTTGGCGCTCATTGCCTTGACGCTTCCGTTGCGCGGGGTCGCCTTATTGATCGCCGCGTTGATTCCATTTCAAATTTACTTCTTCGCTGGCGAATCTTCTTTCACCTTGCGCGCCGCGCTCGTTCTGACATTCAGCGCGGCGTTACGTGTAATACCAATTGCGAATTACAAATTACTTTTCCGCGCGTGGCTTGCGCCAGCATTCGCATTCCTCGCCGCCGCGTTGATTGCCGCGCTCGGCGCGGACTCGCGGTATTTGGCGCTACGCGGCATCTATGACTTTGCCGCGCTCTTTGCGACGGCATTTCTTTTTAGCGCGCTGCTGATTCCCAGCGCAGAATGGTTGCGTCGTTTGTTGAATGTTCTCATCGGCGCAGGAACGGTTCAATCCGGCATCGGCATCGTTCAGCAGATCGCCGGCGCCGAGCGCGTGCTTGCGGCATTGCAGAATCCGCTCGCGCCATTCTTTTATCAGCCCAACTTGCTGATTGAAAAACTGAGCGATCTTTCTTTTAATTGGCTGACGTTCGAGCGCG
>JACQGS010000163.1 GCA_016199405.1 Chloroflexota bacterium
ATTCCGCGCCGTCCCAATAACTTTTGATTTGCAAACCGTGCTCGTTCAAGCGCCCGCAGCCATAGCAATGCGCGGTGTTATCGGGGTAATAGTCTTGAAAGGATTTTTGATTCACCGGCGAACTATATCCGATTTTGTTCAAGTTGCAACTGTGCGCGGCAAGGCAATTTGAATCGTCGTGCCGACGCCCAGTTCGCTCTGGGCGGAAATTTCGCCGCCGTGTGCGGTCACCAAACTCTTGGCGATTGCCAAGCCCAAGCCGGTGCCGCGCGAATCGCGCGCTTTGTAAAATCGCTCAAAGATGTGCGGCAAATCTTCCGGGGTGATCCCCGCGCCGCTATCGCGCGTTTCAATCAGCACGCGTTCGCGGTCTCGGAAACATTTCAGCGCGATCGTTCCGCCGTGCGGCGTAAAATGCAACGCATTCGCGATAATATTTTCCAACACTTGGCGAAACCGCGCGGGATCGAGATCGAGCGTTGGCACATCGCTCGCGATTTCGGCGTTCAGCGCGATGCCGGCGGCATCGGCTTGAGATTGAAAGGGTGCGGTGGTCTCGGTGATCAGCATCGCGAGATCCGTCGGCTCTTTTTGCAAAGCCAACGCGCCGCTTTCGGCGAGTGCGAGCGTGCGCAAATCGTCAATGACGCGCGCGAGCACGCGCGTCTCGTCCAGAATCGGCGCGAGATGTGCGTCATCGCGCGGATACAATCCATCGAGCAATCCTTCGAGGTTGCCTTGAATAACCGTGAGGGGTGTGCGTAATTCGTGCGTGACATCCGCGAGCAAATTGCGGCGTTGCTCATCCGTGACTTGGAGGCGCTCCGTCATCGCGTTGAATGCGTGCACGAATGCGCGCACTTCGCGCGGACCGCGTTCTGTTACGCGCGCAGTATAGTCGCCTTCTTCCACGCGCCCGGCGGCTTCGATCAGGTCGCCAATCGGCAGAGTCACGCGGCGCAACGCGCGCCCAACGAGTCCTAGTCCCGAAAAAATCAGCAAGAGCGCGAAGAATCCGGCGAGAACACTGGGGAGATTCGCTGCGCCGACGAGGTTCGTGATGAGCCATCCGAGCGTGGCAGAGGCGCTACAGACGAACAAGAAAAAGAGTATGAACAGCCGGGCCATGTGGCGCACGAATTTGTCGCGCCGCTGCCGCCACGCGCCCGCGTCGGTGGGCGGCCAAGGTTCATTGCGGGGCCACCAAGGCGGGGGATTTCGCTTGAACGGTTTGTGGGAAGGAAAATAACTGGGTGACTTCATTCGTCTGCAAGTTGATAGCCCCGACGTGCGACGCACCTCCGATGTGCTTCGCACGTGAGGAATCCTCTATTCGTCCGCAAATTTATAGCCCACGCCGTACACCGAGAGCAGGTAACGCGGCGAGTGCGGGTCCGTTTCGATTTTGCGGCGAATATTCTTGATGTGCGCATCAATCGCGCGTTCGTACGATTCAAACGCGACGCCGCGCGCGGCATCGAGCAATTGCGCGCGCGTAAAGATTCTGCCCGGCGCGCGCGCCATCGTCGCCAAAAGTTGGAATTCGGTCGCGGTCAGTTCCACATGGCGTTTGCCAATCGTGACGCGCATCTGCGGCACATCGAGCGTGACATCGGCCACGCGCAGTATCGGCGTGCCGGCGCGCGCATTTTCCAAACGGCGCAACACCGCACGCACGCGCGCGACCAGTTCTTTGGGGCTGAACGGCTTGGTGACGTAATCGTCCGCGCCGAGTTCAAGTCCGATCAGTTTGTCGCTCTCTTCGCCGCGCGCGGTCAGCATAATAATCGGCACGTCCGATTCTTTGCGCAGCGCGCGCGTCACATCCAAACCATCCATCTCCGGCAGACCCAAATCGAGAATGATCAAATCCGGTTTTTCCGCGCGGACGTGCGCCAGCGCGGATTTGCCATCGCCGGCAGCGAGAACGCCAAAACCCGCGCTCTGCAAATAATCGCGGGCGATCTGGATAATTTTCGGTTCGTCATCCACGACGAGAATTTTTTTCATCGCCGTTGTGGTCAGGTCTTGCTATTCTGTTCCAGAGTTACGACTATTTTTCCTTGGGCGTGTCTTGTCTGAAGATGCCGGTACGCTTCAGAAACCTCACCGAGCGGGTAACATCGGTCTATGACCGGCACGACTTTGCCGGCTTCCATCAGCTCTTTCAGCACGACCAGATCCTTATTGGTTATGTGCGCCAGCATCATATTAATCTTCTTGCTCCCGATTTTTGAAATCAATCGTCTCAGAACGAGATGCTGGAGCAGAAGAAACAGAGAAGTAAATCCAATGATGACACAGATTCCCTTGGGACTGAGCGCGCGCACATAATCTGAAATCGAATGATTTCCTACGTTATCAATAATCAGGTCATAACACTGCCCGTTTCGGGTGAAATCTTCTCGCGTGTAATCAATGACCCGATCCGCCCCAAGCGCGCGAACCAGGTCCAGATTCTGCGTCCGGCACACGCCGGTCACGCGAGCGCCAAACGATTTGGCGATCTGCACCGTAAACGTGCCCACACCACCGGATGCGCCATTGATCAAAACTTTTTGCCCCGATTGAATTTGTCCGGCATCGCGGAGACTCTGCAATGCAGTGAGTGCGGCAACCGGCACCGCCGCGGCTTGCTCGAATGTAATATTGGCGGGTTTCAAAGCCAAGGCATTTTCGCTAGCGCAGGCATACTCGGCAAACCCGTTAGGAGCTTTGCGCCCAAATACCTCGTCACCCGACTTGAACCGCGTTACGTTTTTACCAACCGCTTCTACCCGCCCCGCGATGTCCGCTCCGAGCATCGTCTGCTTTGGCTTGAATAGCCCGTTTCCCCCGAGCAGGCGTGCCATGAGTTTACCGCTCAGCATATGCGCTTCGGCAGGATTGAGGGATACCGTATGGACTCGCACCAGGACTTGATTGTCATTCGGCGTAGGTTTTTCTACTTCTCTGAGTTCAAGCACATCCGGCGTTCCATATTTGGGATACACGATTGCTTTCATTTGCGCGCGTCCTTTCTGATTTGAGTCGAGCGCGCTTCCTTGCGCGCTCTTTTTTTCAACGAGTGCTGCAACCTGCGGCGGAATGATATCTGGGTCCCCGCTACGCATCTTTGCTCCCCGTTTGCGCTTGGCGTTCGTGCATCTTGCGATGCCATTCCTCAAACATCGGCGGTGCGTCTTTCTCGCCCATGTCATGGCGATGATGCATCCAGCCCCGGCGACCGCCCCAGAAAATCCCGCGCATCAATCCAAAAAACAGAAAGAGAAAGAACAGCGGGAAGAGACAGCCCAAGAATCCAAAGGGGTGAAAGAAAAAGGATCGTCCATAGTACTGCAGCGGCGCGACCCCGACTGCGGGCGCGGTTGACGTTCCGCCCTGCGCGAGTCCTTGCGCGATGCCGACATTGTACGCGTAGAATGCGAAACCGCCCATCACGGCGATGAGCAAAACCACCAACACAAACCGAACGAACCAGTGCCCGTTCATACTTATCCTCCTTTAGGATGATATTCTGAACGGAAGTATGCCGCGAAATTGTGAATCTATTGTGAAGGCAATGCAGAGTAATTGTGGGGATTACCCATAACTCACCGCAGAGGCGCAGAGACGCAGAGAAAACCGTTTTTGCCGTTGCGCCTCTGCGTTCCACTTGCCCAGGCGAAAGAAAATTGAGGAATCCATCTCACTTTGAATTCAGCAACTCCACGAGCGCATCGAGCGCGCGGCAGTTCGCGCAGCCGTCGCTCGCCGGCGGCGTGGGCAGATCGACAATCTGCCGGACGCGCGCCAAGAGCGGCGGAATCAAATTGAGATTGATTTCAATCTTCTTTAGATTGCCGCCAAAGTGCATTGCAAAACCATTTGCTTGAATCAACGCGTCGATGCCGGTGGCGTTAATGTCCGTGAGCGGCTCGTAATAGAGCAACGCAATGCGACGCACGGGCGCGAAGCCGGCGCGTTCGGCAATGTAGGCATACGCGTTGAGTTGAATTTGATAGAGCGGCAGCAAATTATCCTGCGCGTTCGTAAAGTGCGCGGTCTTGTAATCCAGAATCGCATACGCGCCGTCGGGCAGGCGCAAGATTTCATCCGGCGCGCCGGTGAGCAGAATATTGTTTTCGAGATCGCTGACGCGAAATTTGGTGTGATGCGGCACCGCGACCGGCGCGCCGTCGAGTCCGTGCGCGATCAGCCAAGTCATCAGCGTCTGGTGCTGCGCGTAATGAAATTTGGTAATCTTTTTGGAGTACGAATCAATCGAACTGAAAATGCCCGGAAAAATTTGAAACGGCAATTCCTTCACGCGCAAACCAATCCAGAACGCGCGCGCGCAAAAGCCGGGCAGCGCGAGTTCGCCCAGATGTTTGCCCGAGATGCGAAGGGGTTCCATTAGACAAAAAACTCCAGCCCGTCCCATGGCTTGGCTTTGGCAGAGGCGATTCGCGCGGCACGATCCGACGCGTGAATTTCCAATTTGTGTCCGTTGGGATCGAGAAAATAAAGCGAGTCGCCTTCCGTCCAGTTCGCTTGCCAGATTTTCGCGCCGGCATGTTGAATGGGCGCGCGCATCGCGTCGAAATCTTTTGCGCTGACGGAAAACGCGACGTGCGAATATTCCGGCAAGGCGTCGGCTCGGCAATGTTCATCGAGCACGAGCGCGAGCTAGAGATCGCCGAGCAAAACGTACGCGCCGTTGTGCCATTTCGCGATGGGTTGCGCGCCCAGCACGCGGGTGTAGAAATCGAACGAGTCGCGGACGTTCTTGATCGACAGCGTGACGTATTTGATGCCGGTGATCACGGGTCTATTTCCAATCCGAAAAGATTGTTCCATGTAGTTTAGCCCCTTGTGGGCGTTCAGACGCGCACAAGGCCCTATGCTACGCGGTTTGCAGATGGAAACAAGTCTATTTATAGCAATTCTGCCGCAAAAAAACAAAGGCAAGCGCGCGGCTTGCCCAAAGAAAGGCGAGCAAAGACTTGCCCCTACGTCATTCTTTATCCTCTTCCGTCGGCGTAAGTTGGTCCAATTGATGTTCCAGATGAAACAGCCGCGCGCGGAACGCGGCATACGCGTCCCACAGCGCGTGCAAGAAACGCCGCCAGAACGGCATGCGCTTTTGCGGCAGGGTCTTGGACCATTGCCAGATCATTCCCGCGGATGCCAGCCCCGCGCCGTACGCCGTGAACAAAAGCCGTGTGCCCGGTTTCACGCGCCCCGCTTCGATGGCATCACACAGCGTGACCGGAATCGCGGCGGAAGAAATATTGGCATAACGCGAAACGGAGAGCGCGGTTTTTTCGAGCGGGAAGCGCAATTTTTCGAGCACTTGGTTGATGAGGGTCATATTGGTCTGATGCGGAATATACAGATCAACCTCGGCGAGCGTCATTTTCGCGTCGCGCAAAACCTTGTGCGCGTTGCGCACCGATTCGCGGACGCCATAGCGAAAAACCGCGCGCCCATCCATCTTCCCAAATTGCAAGCCCTGATCCAAAACCGCTTGCGATAACGGCAAGCGCGCCGCGCCCGCCGGCATAATCAACAACTCGCCGCCCGAGCCGTCCGCGCGTAACGTAAACGCGCGCAAGCCGCCGGGCTGGTCGCTCGCGCTGACGACGACCGCGCCGGCGCCGTCGCCAAAGAATGGGCAGACATTTTTGTCGCGCCAATCGAGCATGCGCGACGTAGTTTCGACGCCGAGGATGAGCAGATTTCGATACGCGCCGGCGCGAATAAATTGCACCCCCGTCGCGAGCGCGTACAAAAAGCCCGAACAGCCGGACGCGAGATCGAACGCGCCGGCATTGTGCGCGCCGATGCCGTCTTGAATGAGGCACGCGGTGGCTGGGAACAAGTGATCCGGGGTATTCGTCGCGCAGATGATGAGATCGAGCCGGCTCGCCGGCAGATCTGCGACGAGCAGCGCCTCGCGCGCCGCGCGAACGCCCATATCCGACGAGGCTTGCTTCGGATCGGCGCGATGCCGCGTGTTAATGCCGGTGCGCGTGCTCACCCATTCCGCGTCCACGCCGGCGCTCTGCGCGAGATCGTCGTTCGTCACAACTTTTTCCGGCAAATACTTGCCCCAACCGATGATGTGAGCGTTCATGATTCAGTGTTCAGTTATCAGTGATCAGTTTACAGTGAACGGTAGTCCCATGCCCGCTGACTGATTACTGTTGACTGATTACTGATTACTTTTCCTCCCTATCCCAGCCATCTCTTCCTCCGCTTGTAATGCTTGATCTCGCGATAACTTTTGCGCGCGCCGAGTTGCGTCAAGCCCAAATAGAATTCTTTGATGTCTTCGTTCTCGCGCAACTTGTCCGCCGCGCCGTCGAGGACGACGCGCCCGTTCTCCATCACATAGCCGTAATGCGCGATGTCGAGCGCGAGCGTCGCGTTCTGCTCGATCAGCAACAGCGCCATTTTTTCTTCGCGATTGATCCGCGCGATAATTTCGAAAATTTCTTGGACGAGCAGCGGCGACAAGCCGAGCGACGGCTCATCGAGCAACATCAGCTTGGGATGCGCCATCAGCCCGCGTCCGATGACGAGCATTTGCTGTTCGCCGCCGGAGAGATAGCCGCTCGCGCGCTTGGACATCGCCTTGAGGCGCGGAAAGTACGTGTACGCTTTGGCGAGATCGTCGGCGATGGACGCGCCGTTGCCGCGCTGCGCGCCGACGCGCAGATTCTCTTCGACCGTCAGATGCTCCAGCACGCGGCGGCCTTCCATCACTTGCACGACGCCCAACTGGACCGTGCTCACCGGATCGCGGCCGTCAATGCGGCGTCCATCAAACTCGATGCTGCCGGCAGACACCTCGCCGAGTTCGGTGTGCAGCAAGCCCGAGATCGCTTTGAGCGTGGTGGATTTGCCCGCGCCATTGGAGCCCAACAGCGCGACGATCTGCCCATCGTCCACTTGGAGCGAAACGCCTTTGAGCGCGAGGATGACTTTATTGTAGATGACTTCGATGTTGTTGACGCGTAACATGACAATTTTAGATTGGGGCGACCGCGAGGGTCGCCCCTACGTTATTCGCTTATTCGTTCCCCATTCGTTGACTTACTTTGGCAACATATCCGGCACTTTGCCCCAATCGGTCTGGGCTTTCCAACTGCCGGTCTTTGTGGTCGTGTCCCACACGGCTTTGACGATGCGCGCTTCCAGCGTGCCGCGCCGTTCGGTCGCGCCAAAGGTGATCGGACGCGCCAAGCCGCCGGTGCTATAGTCTTTTAGATTGACCAGCTCGTCGTACACGGCTTTGCCGTCCAGTTTTTCATAGCCGACTTTTTTCATCGCGGCGCGGACGGCATCCAAGCCGATCTGACTGCCGAGCCAACCCAGCGCGTAGGTGTTGAACGAGTACGGATCGTACGCGCCGTGATACTTGACCTGCGCGTCCTGCATCGCTTTCACGCCCGGCAGATTGGTTTCCTGCCCCAACGAGAAGGTGCGGACTGCCAACATTCCATCAACCGTATCGCCGGCATTCGCAAAGATCTCTTCCAGCGTCAGCCATTGCACGCCGGCGAACTGGAGATTCAAGCCCAAGCGTTTGGCGTCTTTCAGGACGACGGCGAAACCGGTGGGCAAGGTGTTCGACCACACATAGTCCGGTTTCAGCGCGGCGATTTGTTGAAGTTGCGCGGTTGTGTCAATCGCGACCGGCGAGATAAAGACCGGCTCGGCGATGTCAATGCCCAGTTTCTTGGCATACGCGCGGCTCAGATCGTTCAACATCCCTTCGCCGTACGCGCCCTGCCAGGTGATGAACGCGATCTTGGGCGCGCGCGTGGTGTCTTTCCAGTTCGCTTTCACATAGTCCAAGAAAAACGCGAACTGACTGGCATAGTCCGGCAGAATGAGAAAGATGTAGCCGGGCGGGCTAACCGATTTTGGGCTAAGCCCCGATCCCAACGCCGGGATCAGGTCCTTGGCGAACGAATCCTTGAGGGTCTCGTTTTCGGTAGACCACGCGGTCTGCAAAAACAGCGGTTTGGGAGCTGTATCCGCAAAACGCTTGTAGATGGATTGGGCGCGCTGAATGTTCAACGAGTGATCGCCCCAGAGCAGTTCCACACGCACGCCGTCAATGCCGCCCTTGCTGTTCACTTCCGCGATATAGTCGTTCATCGCGCGAAAGGCATTGCGGACCACCGGCGCGTAGATGGGTCCGCTCAAGTCCAACATCGCGGCGATGTTGATAAAGCGACCGGTGGGGGTCACCGCGGGACCGGCGGTGGGTTGCACAATGACCGTCTCTTTCACGACGACGGTCTCTTTCGCCGGGGCAGTGGGTGCGGGGGGTGCAGCCGTCGGCGGCGCCGCGCACGCGGCGACGATGATCGTTACCGCGAGCAGAATCGCAAACAGTTTCAAGTGTTTCATTGCTTCTCCTCCAGTTTCGATTTCGGATTTCGGAATTCGGATTTACGATTTGTCAACGCGTGCACATCACCTCCTTGGGTCAGTAAACAGTGATCAGTGAACAGTCACCAGTGAACCGCTCACCGATGACTGATAACTGATAACTGATAACTGGAACTCAGTGCGAGAACGGATGCAACCGATACGACGCTTTGAAAATTTCCCAGCGATGCGCCAAGCCGCGCGGCTCGAAAATCAAAAAGACCATCAACACGACGCCAAAGAACATCAGCGCCAGACTCGCGAACAAATCCATTTGAAAGACCGGAAACATTTTCGCCAGCACCGGCGCGAGCGCGGGGACCGCCCAATCGCGCAAGACCAGCAAAAGCACCGTGCCCAGAATCGCGCCCAAGATACTGCCGAGCCCGCCCACAATCAGCATGCCCACTTGCCACAAGGAATCAATGAGCAAAAAGTGATCGGGGTTGATGACGACCAGATGGTGCGCCCAGAGACTTCCCGCGATGCCGGCGAAGAACGAGGAAATCGCAAAGGCGAGCAATTTGTAGCGGAACAGGTTGATGCCCATCGCTTCCGCGGCAAGGTCGTTATCGCGGATGGCGATGAATGCTCTGCCGGCGCGCGTGCGCGCGATGTTTTTCGCGAAAAAAACCATCAGCCCGGCGATGATGAACGCGGGATAGAAAAAAGTTTTTTCGTCGTCAAAGACCCAAGGTCCCAGCGTCGCCGGCGCGACGTGCAAGCCCATCGGTCCGCCGGTGAGAGCGCGCGGCGAGTGGAGGATCGCCCAGTAGATAATGAATTGCGCCGCCAGCGTTGCCATCGCGAGATAGAATCCCTTGACCCGCAGCGAGGGGATGCCAAAGATCAGTCCCACCATCGCCGTCGCGAGCCCGGCAACCGGCATCGCGATCAGAAAATTCCAGTGGAAGACGGTCACTAGCACACCATGCACGTACGCGCCGACGCCCATGAACGCCGCTTGCCCCAGTGAGATTTGTCCGCACAAGCCGGTGAGGATTTGCAAACCCAGTACGGCGATCAATATGATCGCGATGTTGTTCGCGAGCGTCAGAGTGCTATTGTTCGATAATTGCGGAAAGACGCCGTAGAAAAGAACGAGGAACGCGATGAACAGCGTCCATTGCAAACGTGTGCGGATGATCGCCATATCTTTGGCGTAGGTTGTGTTGAAAGTTCCGGCAGGTAGCATTTGTCCTCCACCTCACCCCTAACCCCCTGCCCTTTTTG
>JACQGS010000164.1 GCA_016199405.1 Chloroflexota bacterium
ACCTACAACCGCATCGCACCTTACCTCGGTATAACTACACCATTCGGCCCCACGAGGCTAAATAACAAAACTGCTCAAGTTATTGTTGGACGAGTCCTAAGCTACCTCTCCGACAAACTGCTAGCGAGCGCTTGCCCCTGCAAAACTGTGATGGACTGCGCCTATCTGCCTCAGCGCGTCCAATAGAACGGCGTTCTCCTCTGGCGTTCCAATCGCGATCCGAACATAATCCCGCAAGCGCGGCGACGCAAAGGCGCGAATCAAAATTCCGCGCGCTGCCAGCACATCGCGAATTTCCGGCGCGGCGCGTCCGACGGCGCGGCAGAGGAGAAAATTCGCGCGGCTAGGCAATGGCTGCAAAAATCCCAGTTGCGCCAGCGCGACAGACAATCGTTCGCGCTCGGCGACGATGCGGCGCACGTTCGCCATCAAATAATCGAGGTCGTCCAGCGACGCGCGCGCCGCGACAATGCCAGCCGCGTTCACATTTTCCGGCGCTTTGCATTGCAATATTTTCGCGGCAATCGGCTTCGGCGCGATGCAATAGCCAACGCGCAGACTCGCCAACCCCGCCCATTTGCTGAACGTCCGCAATACGATGAGGTTCTGTTGCGTCGGTACGCGCGATGCCAAGCTTTCGCCGGCAAATTCCGCGTATGCTTCATCGAGCACAATCATCGCCGGCAGTTTGAGCAATCGTTCGATTTGCTCGCGCGTCGCGATGCCGCCGTCGGGATTGCTCGGGCTGGTGATGAAAATGAGTTTGAGATTGGAGATTGGAGATTCGAGATTGCGCGAGGCGTCTCTAGTCTCTAATCTCCAATCTCTAGCCATTCTTTCAATCGCGTCCACATCCAAACCAAAGTCATCACGGCGCGGAGCTTGGACAATCCGCGCGCCGTTCAATCGCGCAAAGAATCCGTACATCTCGAACGAGGGCGGGCAATCCAAGATCGCCTCGCCGGGGTTCAGGAAAATCCGTTGCACCAAATCAATCATCTCATCCGCGCCGTTGCTCACGACGACATGCGCGACGTCTACTCCAACATATCGCGCGAGGTCTTCTCGCAATTCGTCCTGCCCGACATAGTGATGGTAATGCCGCATCGCCGCCAGCGCGGCAGTTGCCTTGGGCGACGGACCGAACGGATTCTCGTTCAAATCCATTTTGATGAGATGATCCAAATCCGCCAGCGGCACATGCCCCATCGAGTACGGCGGAAAATCGTTCAGGTCGGCGCGCAAGAGTTGCGCGGGATCAAAAGTCTCGTTAGAAGTGTTCGATGTGTTCAAGTCCTAATTCCTCACAGAGGCGTTGTGTGTCAGCAAGATGTTCTTTCGTCGGCTTGGCGTACTCAAGACACCAAAGGAACTGATAGACCAGTCGCCTCTGGTTGTACAGCGGATCCACGGGGCGAATCGCCAAATAAGCTGACCAGAATTCTTTGCTCGTCATTCCTCTCCAAAACTCAAGGCGCGCTAAATCAGATTCGTAATGTCCTGCCCAAGCTTTATCGAAATCTAGAATCGTTGCCAAGCACCAGCGTCCTTGCTGCTGCTGAAACAGGAGGTTATGCTGATGCAGGTCTTCGTGACAAAGACTTGCATCGCAGATATTTGCAAACAAGTCTGCGCGTTGGTTCAGAGTTTCCAGAAATAGATTGCATCGGCGTACATCCTTGATGACAAGCCGCGCCCGTTCTGCGACTGCCGCCGCGCAAGTGTCGCTTGATTGAACACTTCCATCCGCAGCAACTTGGCCAAACGTTGGAAAATGAATCGTATGCAACTGAGCAACGGCGTTGCCAATCTGTTGATATGCCTCAGACAACTCGTGCGCGTTCATGCAGTCGCGTACCCTTGCCCATTCTTCACCTGGAATGTGCTCCTTGATGAAATATCGCCAAGGCCAAGTCTTGTAAGAAACATCAACCGCTAGAACCTCAGGCATGCGAATTGTGGTTTTTGCTGCAACCAAACGATGAAACATCGCTGTTCGGTCAAACGGGCATGCAATCGGAGCGTCGGGCCCCGCAAGTTTGACAACGACTTGGGTAGAAGGACAACTCACTTGCACGAGCAGGACAAGATAATCATGATGCCGATTACCTATCTTGCAGTCAACGAGTTCAACTCTTGAACCCAGCGCTTGCCGCAGCAATTCCAGTAGAAGCGACTGCGGGACGATCACCTCTGTTGGGAATGATTCAGAAAGCATTGGTTACTCGCCCTTCGTCACTCGTCACCCGCCACTCTTTTCCTAATCGCATTCGCGTGCGCGGTCAACTCTTCTGCTTCAGCCAGCATTGCCGCGCGCTCGCCCAGGTCGCGCGCCTCGATTGCGCTCACACTGAACACGCTCGTGATTTTCACAAAATCGTTTACATTGAGCGCGGAGGAAAATCGCGCGGTGCCGGCGGTTGGCATCACGTGACTCGGACCGATCACATAATCGCCGAGCGCTTCATTCGTCCATTCGCCGACAAAAATTCCGCCCGCGTTTTCCACCTTGCCCACCCAATCCCACGCGTCGCGCACGAGCAAGCACAAATGCTCCGGCGCAAACGCGTTCGCGAGTTCCATTGCCTCGTCCAAATTTTCAACGACGATGATCGCACCCTGGGAAGAAAGAGATTGAGAGATGATAGAGATTCGAGATAATCTCTTAATCTGCTTTTCAATCTCTTCTGCAACTTTTTCCGCAAGTGATTGGTTATTCGTAATTAGAATGGATGTTGCCAGCACATCGTGCTCGGCTTGCGCGAGCAAATCCGCGGCGACCCACGCCGGATTCGCGGAATCATCCGCGATCAACAGCGTCTCGGTCGGACCGTACAACCCGTCGATCCCCACCGCACCAAACACTTGCCGCTTGGCGAGCGTCACAAACAATCCACCCGGTCCCACGATTTTATCCACGCGCGCGACGCGCTCCGTTCCGAACGCGAGCGCGGCGATCGCTTGCGCGCCGCCCATCGCGTACACACGCGATACGCCGGCAATTTTCGCGGCGGCGAGGATCACCGGCGCGATATGCCCGTCGCGCGTCGGCGGCGTCGCGACAAAAATTTCGCGGACGCCCGCGACCTGCGCGGGAATTGCCGTCATCAACAACGACGATGGCAAGGGTGCGCTCCCGCCCGGCACATAGATGCCGACCCGCGCGAGCGGTGTGATACACTGTCCCAACGCAGATTCATTGTTCCATTCAATCCACGATTTCGGTTTTTGTTTTTCATGAAATGCGCGAATGCGCGCGGCGGCGAATTCGAGCGCGTCGCGCACCGCGCGCGGCGTTTCCGCATAGCCCGCTTCGATTTCTTCCGCGCTCACGACCGGCGATGCCAAATCCACGCCGTCGAGTTTTTGCGTCCACGCGCGCAATGCCGCATCGCCGCGCGCACGAACGTCGGCAATGATGCGCGCAACCGCGTCCTCTGGCGCGAGCCGCGCGCCAAAAATTTTTTCGAGACGGTCGAGCAGCGCCGGCGGATACTCGCGCGCAATGCCGCGCCCCTTTAGAATTTTTTCGCGTCCGGCTTTCACGCCGTGCAAAATGGTAATTGGTAAATGGTTATTAGCCACTGGTGCCCTGGTGATAGTTTGTGCGAATTCACGTCCGTAGCATAGCGCCTTGTGCGCGTCCGACGCC
>JACQGS010000167.1 GCA_016199405.1 Chloroflexota bacterium
CGCCGACGCCGTTTTGCGTTTTGGATGAAGTGGACGCGATGCTCGACGAATCGAACGTCGGCAGATTCAACGACGCGCTCAAAACGCTCGGCGCGGCGACGCAGTTTATTGTGATTACGCACAATCGCCGGACGATTGAAAATTCGGATACCGTTTATGGAATCACGATGGGCGAGGACGGCGTCTCGCAAGCGATTTCGTTGCGGCTGAATGGCACGGAGCGCGCGGTGAGTAATGAAGCGATGAGCATCAAGCCAAATAAACGCACGGAACGCGAAAAAAAAGCAAAGAGTGCTCGGTTTTGACAAATGCCGTACAATGAATTCGCGCGGCACCGCCGATCGCTAAAGCGACCGTCTCAAATAGATTCAAGCCGACTTGAAGTCGGCTTCCACCTCATTGAGCCGTAGAATTTTATTCTACGGCGATATGCGGACGAAAAAGCCGGCAAGGTTTCTATCGTTTACTGAAGAGAAAATGTTGCTTCGCCGCATGCACGGCTTCTGGCTTCTCATTCACCCCTTCCCTATCGCGATGGTCGTTTCGCTCGCGTGCATTCTCGGCATTTCGAGCGCACGCGAAAATTTTGATGCCGCGCAGTTTACGCGCGCGCTCATCACGCTCTTTCTCTCGCAAGCGCACGTCGGCATGACGAACGATTATCTCGACCGCGCGCTCGACGCGCAAGCGCAGACGTGGAAACCGCTGGCGCGCGGTTGGGTCAAACCGAACGAAGCGCGCTTGATAATTTTCGCGTCTTTCGCGCTGATGTTTATTTTCGCGTTGACGCTCGGACCGATTGGATTTGTTTTGGCATTGCTCGGCACATTTGCCGGACAAATTTACAATTTTCGATTACGCGGCACGCCGTACAGTTGGATCGGTTACGTGCTGGGCTTTTCCGTCTTGCCTTTTTTTATTTGGGACGCGGCGTCAAGTTTTTCGCCGACATTTCTCATCATCGTCCCGATTGGCATTCCCTTGATTTTCGCCGCGCATCTCGCGCAAACGTTGCCGGATGTAGAATCGGATCGCGCGCTCGGCGTGTTCGGCTTTGCCGCGACGCTCGGCCGCGAACGCGCGGCAATGTTGCTGTGGCTGATGCTCATTGCCGCGCACGCGTTGGCATTCGGCACCGCGTATTGGCTCAAATCAAATTTGCAAACACTTTTTGCCGCGATGATCGCGTCGTTCGCGCTCGTCACCGCGAGCATGTTTATTTATTACGCGCGGCGCACGCCGCAATCGTTGCGCATCGTTTTCCGGCTGGTCAGCCCGAGCGCGTTGATTTTGGTCGCGGGGTGGCTCGCGGCACTACGAACGTAAGATAATAACCCACGAAGGGCACGAAGAAGCACGAAAAAATAAACGCGCGTTTGGAGGTCAAATGTCTCTCAATCTTTCTGGCGTCTTTCCCCCCATTCCCACATCATTCGATGCCGACGGAAAATTGCTGCTCGATAAAATGAAATCGAATATCGAAAAATGGAACACGACGCCGATACACGGCTATGTCGTCTTGGGCTCGAACGGCGAGTACGTGATGCTGAACGAAGCCGAAAAATGCGAGGTATGGGAAACCGCGCGCGCGGCGATTCCGCGCGAGAAATTATTTTTCGCCGGCGCGGGCGCGGAATCTACGCAAGCGACGCGCGCACTCGTCCAACATGCCGCGCGCATCGGCGCGGACGCGGTGATGATCGTCACGCCGCATTACTACAAGCCGCAAATGAATTCTGCCGCGCTGGTCAATCATTTTCGCGTGATCGCCGACGCGTCCACGCTGCCGGTTTTGATCTACAACATTCCGGCATACGCCGGCATTGATATGGACGCGGCGACGATCATTCAACTCGCCGAGCATCCGAACATCGTTGGCGTCAAGGACAGCAGTGGCAACGTCAATAAGTTTGCCGAGGTGATTCGCGCGGTGCGCCCGGATTTCGCCGTGCTTGCCGGCTCGGGCGGCTATTTCTATCCGGCGTTGTGCGTCGGCGCGGTCGGCGTCGTCGCCGCGCTCGCGAATGTCGCGCCGCGCGCGTGCGTGGAAATATTCGAGGCGTTCCATGCCGGCAATCACGCGCGCGCCAAAGAATTGCAATTGGAATTCATCGCGCTGAACGCGGCGGTGACGTCGCGCTGGAGCGTGCCGGGTTTGAAAGCCGCGCTCGATTTGCTGGACGATTATTACGGCGGTCCGCCGCGCTTGCCGTTGCGCGCGTTGGGGGATGAGGAGCGAAAAGCGTTGAGGAAGATTATGCAGGATGCCGGCGTCTTGTGATTCTAGCCGGTATCCGAAACAAAAAGATTCATCCACGAAGGACACCAAGTTGCACGAAAAGATCCATGAATTCTTCGTGTTTATTCGTGTGACTTCGTGGAAAAAAGTTATTTGAGGAATTCAATCTTGCTCGCGACCGCGAGCAACGGATCAACAATCAACTGCGGCGCGAAGCCGGTGATGACGGAGGCGGCAATGAGCGCGATCACAACCGCCGCGCCCCAGTACGGAATTATTTTGATCTCGGCGTGAACTTCCGCGCCCACATCGCGCGCGGCGATCAGCGGCAGCACAAAACGCATCAGCGCGATCAACCCCGCCGCGTTCGCCGCGATTAGCGCGCCGACCAACCCCACATCTAAATCGCGATACAACGCCCACCGCGCGGCTGCGCCCGGCGTCGGCGCAAAGCCGAGCAATTCCATTCCGCCGGCGAGCACCGCGATAATTCCAACCGTTTGCCACCGCTGTTCCGGATGAAATCGCACAAAACTGATTCCGCCGGCAACGAGCGCAATGCCGAGCGCGCGATCAATCATCGCGAGCGATGCGCTCGCGAGACCCACGCGCGTTTCCAACCCTAGTCCCAATAACGCATCGCCGAGCGCGAACAACGCGAGCGCGGCGAGAAAACGATTGTCGCGGCGTTCCGTGAGCGCGAGCACCGCGCCGCCGATCGCGCTGAGCGCGCCGAGCGTCATCAGCGCGTTGAACAGCGGCGATTTTTCCAAACCGGTTGTCTGCGCGAATAATTGAATCAGCAGCCACAGCCCCACCGGCTGTGCAACCGCGAGCAAAGCCGCGATTCCCAACAACGGCATCTCGTCCGCGAACGCGCCGAGCCAAATATTGAGCGGCACGACTGCGAGCAGAATGCCCAAGCCCAAAACCAAAAAGAAAGCCGCGCCGCGCACCAGATCGAAATTTTCCGGCGTGAGCGGATAAAGCTCGAGCAAACGATTGGCGAGCAATAACGACGCGGTCGCGACGACGATGAGCAATAGAAATTGAAACGCGCCGCCGACGCGAACGGTTTGCCGTGGCTGCGCCAAAAAAATTAGCGCCATCAATCCGATCGCCCACGCGATGACCGCGAGCGGAAAACTATCCAGTCCAATCGCGATGACGAACGGCGCGACGCTCCAAAATAAATACGCGCCTTGCGAATTGGTGATGACGCCGGCGGGCTGATCGCTCGCGCGCAAAAACGTCAGCGGCGTGAGCAGCGCGAGCGCGGCCGTCGCGCCGAGCGCGGGTAAAAGAAACGCGCGCGTCGCCGCGTCGAGCGTCAGCGTTCTGCCGACAAAACTAAACGCTTCATCCGGCGCTGCCGTGAGCACCGCGAACATTCCGCCCGCGCCGATCAGCGTCGCGAGAAATGCCAAGCGCGGGAGGCGGCGCAAAACGCGCATCGCGAAACCGGTCGCGAGGCAGATTGCGAAAATAAAAAGGAGCGTCATTCCATTTCCCCGCGCCGCCGCCCGCCCTCAACCTCCGGCGACAGAATGACCAAATGCGCGACGACGAGCGCGATGATTAGATCCGCGATGTTGAGCAAGCCGTACAAAAACAAACTGCCTTCAATCGCCATTTCCAAAAGACCAAAGCCGGCGGTGAGCACCAAAATTCCCCAGCCGAATTGCAAAGCATGTCGCGCCAACATCGCGATCAAAAGCCCCGTCGCGATCAGCCACAGCGATCCAAACTGAATCTGCGCGTTCAAGCCGAGAAAATTCGTCGAGAGCGTGATCGCAAGAATACAGAGCGCGGCAAAGAGCGCGGCGAGCAAGCGAAACGCGTTGCTCAACGCGAAGGGATCGGCGAGCGTCGGTTTTTTTGCCGCGCCGGGCGCGGTGATCAAAAAAATCAGCGCGACCAATCCGCCGGAAACAAAACGCACCAGCGCGACGGCTGGCGTCACGAATTGCGTGAGCATCAGCGTCAGCACCGCGTATTGCATGACCAGAAAAAAAAGCGCAAGCCGCCACGTCGAGACGAGCACGAGCGCGGCGGCGGAGATGAGCAGCGCGACGAGCAGCGCGGCATTCAGAATGTTTGCAAAATCAATCGTCAATTTTCATGACTCGCGTGAGACAATTCACCACACACTTGCCCTGGCGGGAACGCAAGTGCCAGGGAAGGCACAAAGACACGAAGGGAAGACTACGAATTACGAATTACGAATTTGGAGTTTGGAATTTTGGATTTGGGATTTGGACTTTACCGCCCGCTGTTCGTAAACCAATTCAGCCAGTACGCGTAATCGGTCAAAGAATAACTGCCGCGGATGCGCACGCGGCGCGTTTCAAAAACGGTTTCATTGGTTTGGCGCACGCCCTGAATTTCCGACATCGCGCTGAGATAGCCGCTCAGACGCAACACGGCAATCGTCGTGCCGTCGTATTTGCCGGACGGATAGCAAAAAGTTTTGACGATCACGCCCGGCACGCGCGCTTCGATCATTTGTTTGGAGCCGGCAATCTGACTGTTTTGGTACGCAATCGTCTTGCCGCGCAAATCGGGATGATCGAGCGAGTGCGACCCAATCTCCATCCCCGCTGCCGCCATCTCGCGCACTTGATCCCACGAGAGATAGCCCGACTTTTTGGTTTCGATGAATTGCGTGATGACGTAAAACGTCGCGGTCATGTTGTACTTTTTCAAAAGCGGAAACGCCGATTCGTACGCATCGGCATAGCCATCATCAAACGTCAACACAATTGGTTTGTCCGGCAGGGGCGCACCGTTAAGCAGATGTTCCGCCAAGTCTGCCGCGCGCACGGTGTGGTAACCTTGATAGGTGAGAAAAGATAATTGCTCTTCAAATGCTTGCGGCGTCACGGTCAAATCCAAGCGGATCGCGTCGGCATTTGGCGGCGGAATGCCGATGGCGTGATACATCAACACCGGCACGCGCGCGACGCGTAAATTCGGATTGATCGTCGGCGTGGGAGTCGCCGTGCGCGTACGCGTGGGTAACGGCGTGAAGGTAATCGTCGCCGTCGGCGTTGAGGTTCGAGTCGAGGTGGCGGTTTGCGTCGGAGTTAGCGTGAGAGTGGGCGTTAAAGTGAGTGTGGGCGTATGGGTCGCGGGAAAAGTTGGTGAAGGCAGAATCGCATCGGCAATTAGAACGAGCGGCGAATCCATTCCGACGCCTACGGCGATGCTCACCAGTACGATGACGAAACCGGCGCGCAGGGCGAGCGTAATCATCCGAGAGGTCATTGCCCTGCCATTCTAGCACAACCTCCCGGAATCACAAACTATTTTTCGGTCTCACGCGCGCGGCAACAAAATCACATGCGGCGCTTGCGGCGCCGTCGGATGCGGTTCGATTGCAACCGCCGCGCCAAAAATCGCGCGAATCGTTTCGACCGTCAGCGCGTCGCGCGGCGCTCCGCGCGCGACGATTTCGCCGGCGTTTAGCAAAATGATTTGATCGAAATAGAGCGCGGCGAGATTCAAATCGTGCATCGCCGCCAGCACCGTCAGCCCGCGTTCGCGATTCAGCGCGCGCACGAGTTCAAGCATTTCGATTTGATGCTTGATATCGAGATGCACGGTCGGCTCGTCGAGCAGCAAGAGCGCCGGCTCTTGCGCTAGGGCGAGCGCGAGCGCGACGCGTTGCCGTTCGCCGCCGGAGAGTTCGTTGAAAATACGCGGCGCGAGCGTTTGCATCTCCGTCAGTTCCAGCGCGCGCGTAATGGCATCGCGATCTGCGCGCGATTCGCCGGCGAGAGCGCGCGCGTGCGGCGTGCGCCCCAACGCGACGACTTCGTGCGCAGTGAACGCATACGGCAGATTCATTTCTTGCGGCACGAGCGCGATCCGTTGCGCGATTTCGCGGCGGCTGAACGCGCGCACATCGCGCGACTCCCACGCGACGCTACCCGCGCGCGGCGCGAGAATGCCGCACAAAATTCGCAACAGCGTCGTCTTGCCGGAGCCGTTCGGTCCGATCAACGCGACGCGATCCCCGCCGCGCAAGGTGAGCGTCACCGCGCGCAAAACGAGATCGGTGGCATAGCCAAACGAAATATTTTCTGCCGTGAGCAATCGGGCTGACATTCAATTCAAAATCAAAACGCGTATTCGCGCTGGCTCGACCGCAACAAATAAACAAAGAACGGCGCGCCGATCAGCGCGGTGACGACGCCGAGCGGAATCTCATTCGGCGCGAGAATCAAACGCGCGAACAAATCGGCAAGCACCAAGAAAAACGCGCCCGCGAGCGCGGATGCCGGCAAGAGCAAGCGATGATCGGGACCGGTGATGAGGCGCACGAGATGCGGAATCACCAAGCCGACAAATCCCACCAGCCCGCTGATCGAAACCGCCGCGCCGGTCAACAGCGCGCCGATGACGAGCGTAAGAAATTTTTGGCGCTCGACGGAAACGCCGAGCGCGGCGGCTTGCTCTTCGCCCAAAAGAAACGCGTTGAGGTTGCGCGTCTGCATAAACGCGGCGAGGATGCCAATGAAAATCAGCGGCGCGACAATTGCCAGCGCATCCCAACCGCCCGCGCTAATCCCGCCCATCGTCCATAAGACGACGCGTTGCAATGTATTTTGGTTGAGCAGCATGAGAAAAGACATCAGCGATGCCATCAATGAACTCGCGGCAAAGCCAGCCAGCAACAGCATCGTGATCGGCGTGCGCGCGCCGATGCGCGCGATCCGATAGACGATCAGCACCGAGCCGAGCGCGCCGAGAAACGCGGCGAGCGGCACGAGCGAAAAACCGATCGCGCCAAAATAAATTGGCACGAGGAGCGCGAGCGTGGCAGCGAGCGCCGCGCCGCCGGACGTGCCGAGCAAATACGGATCTGCCATCGGATTCCGCAGCAGCCCTTGAAACAAAACACCGGCGGAGGCGAGCGCGCTGCCGACCAATGCCGCGCCCAACACGCGCGGCAAACGCAGTTGCCACACGATCGATTCTTGCGCGTCGGTCCATTCGATTCCCAGCGAGATGCCGAGCGCGCGTTTCAACACAATCGCGGCGATGCGATCCAGCGAGACCGCGACGGTACCGAGCAACGTCGCCACGAACAACGCGGCAATAAGAATCAAAAGAAAAAGCGTGAGAATCAAAATCGGTTGGCGGCGCATTGCGGTTTTGTAGGGGCGTCCCCTTGTGGGCGCCCACAAGGGGACGCCCCTACCCCATTTCATTGAAACAATTCGGGATGAATCAATTTCATCGCGGCTTCGAGTCCATCAACCAAACGCGGACCCGGGCGACTGACGAGATTATCATCAATCGGTAGAATCCTTTCATTCTTGATCGCGTTGACCACGCTCCAGCCCTTGCGCGCTTTCACCGACTCGATCGTCGTGCCATAAGCAAAATCGCTGAGGACGATCACGTCCGGATTCGCGGCGATGATCTCTTCCGCGTTCATCTGCGCGTACGGCGATTTCGCGCTCGCGGCAACATTGACGCCGCCGGCGAGCGTAATCAACTCGTTGACGAACGATCCCGGTCCGGGCGTGTACGGCTTGTTCGGATCGGTCGCGTCGAGTTCCCAGAAAACTTTCGGTTTCGTTTTCGCGCCAGCGGCTTTCAATTTCAGCGCGTCCAATTTTTGTTTCATCGCGTCAACGACAGCTTTTGCTTTTGCATCCGTGCCGGTCGCTTTGCCGACGAGCGTGATGTCCGCGAAGACGCCGTCAAACGTCGTCTCCGCCGCGCCGACGACGAGCACGGTCAGTTTGAGATCCGCCAATTTTTTCACGTCATCCGGGTTGGTGATGCCGGCGGCAAGCACCAAGTCCGGTTTCAGGGAAAGGACTTGCTCGAAATTCAGCGGAAAGGTTTTGATCGTCGCGATTTTTTTCGCGTCCGCCGGAAAATCGGAAAACGTATCGGCGGCAACAACTTTATCGCCCACGCCCAGCGCGAACGCAATTTCGGTCGTGCTTGGCGCGAGCGAGACGATACGTTGCGGCGCACCGGCAATCGTCACGGAACGCTTCGCACTATCGGTGAGCGTGCTGGGCGCGGGTGTCGCCGTTGGCGCGGGCGCGCAGGCGATCAGCGATGTGAGTGCGAGCAGCAGCGCTGCCGACAGGATAATCTTCTGGAATTTCATTTTTGTTCTCCTGAATTTTGAGTTCGTCATTGCGCGGGCGCAAAGCGTCCGAAGCAATCCCCTAATTCCAATTGTTGCTTGGAGATTGCTTCGGCGTGCTCCGCACGCCTCGCAATGACGTGTGCAATCGAAAAAAGAAATCCCCCTGCCTTTCGACAAGGGGATGAATTATATCTCGTGCTTCATCAGACTGCCCCCTTTCTCGCGAAGGTTGCGAAATCCGGATTCAACGCGCGTTCAAGCGCGTTCCTTCCGTTAGCCGAGGCAGGTTTTCTGGCTTGATCAGATTACAGACATCAGAGTTGAGACAACAGATCAAATATTCTTGTTCTGCTGTCTGTGGTCTGGCATCTGAATTCTGAATTCTACAGTTGCGGGACAGCGCCGGCATTGCGATCCTTCGACTACGCTCAGGACTCGCGCACCGGACTTGCCCTTTTGAGCCGCGCAATGAACGCGGACACCTCGACCATTAGTTTTGAATGTGCAAAACGTTTATAGCACCAAACTACTGACCGGTCAAATCAATCGTCAGATCATTCGCGGTGGCGCGCACGTTCGTCAATTTTAGCGCGGTGCCTTTGAGCGAATTCGCGATGACTGAATTGATTTGATCTTCCATCGGCGCGCGAATCGAGTCGAGCGCCGATCCGATAAAAGAAGACGGCACATTGACGCCGCCGGCTTCGATTTTATCCACCGTGAGAACGACGCGCCCTTTTTGAACCGCGACTTGCATTGAGATCGTCGCGTTCGCCGAAACGCGTTGCCCGCCGAGCGTCAAATCAAAAACGCCGGTGAGCTTGAGGATGTTGGGCGCTGCCAACGCGACGCTCGGCTGTTTAATCACGGTGTTCTTGGGAATCAATTGCTTGAACTGCGTATTCAGGTAGTTGGCGGCGATGACGATTGAAACGTCGGTCTTCGCCGAATTGATTGGAGGCGCGGGCGTTACGGCGAAAGTCTTGGCGTCGGATTGCATAAAGAAATTTGCGCCGAAAGCCAGCGCGACGCCAATGAGGATTCCCATGAGTAATCCGAAACAACCGATCGAGAGAGATTTCATTTCTACATCGCGTCCGGCGCGCGCACACCCATCAGCGCGAGCGCGTTCGCCAGCGTTTGCTTCGCCGCGCCGGCGAGTTTCAAGCGCGCGCGCGAAATCGCGGCATCCGCCGGCTCGGTCGAAACGACGCGGCATTGTTTGTAGAAAGCATGAAAAATGCCGGCAAGCTCGATCGCGTAATGCGGCAGATGGTGCGGTTCGAGTTTCGTCGCGGCGATTTCGATAATTTCCGGATAGCGTAGGATCGCGCGAATCAGTTCGAGTTCGGCGGGATGTCTGAGCAGAGCCACATCGCCGGCATCCGACGCGATGCCCACTTCCGCGGCGTGTCGCAAAATGCTGGCGATGCGCGCATGCGCGTACTGCACGTAATAGACCGGATTCAGATCCGATTGCGCCTTGGCGACTTCCAAATCGAAATCAATCGTCGAGTTGATGGATTGGCTAATCAGCATAAAGCGCACGGCGTCCGCGCCGACTTCGTCCAGCAATTCATCGAGCGTGACAAATTCGCCGGTGCGTTTGCTCATTTTCACCAACTCGCCGCCGCTTTTCAAATTGACAAACTGATAAATCAAAATTTTGATGCGCTCCGCGTCCAACCCCAACGCGCGCGCGACAGCGTACACGCGCGGCATATCGCCATGATGATCCGCGCCCCACACGTAAATCGCGCGATCAAATCCGCGCACCGCGACTTTATTCCACACGTACGCGACGTCGCCGGCGAGATACGTCGGTCGCTCGTCCGGTTCGGCGATGATGCTTGGGGAACGAATGATCACCGCGTCTTTTTCCAAGCCCAGTTCGGTCGCGGCAAACCACGTCGCGTCTTCTTTCTCGTAGAGCAGTCCTTTGCTTTTGAGCGCGTCAAAAACTTGCGCAAACAATCCGCTTTCAAACAACGAGCGCTCCGAAAACCAATTATCAAAGCGGACGTTCATTCGCTCGAGCGTCGCGCGCAATTCCGCGACGACGCGCTCAATGCCGATCCGCCCCAGCGCGCGCGCGGCTTGCTCGCGCGGCATCTGCAAATATTTTTCACCATACTGCTCGGCGTACGCTTTGCCCAATTCAACGGCGTACGCGCCTTGATAACCGTCTTCCGGAAATTCTTCATCTCTGCCGAGCGACTGCGCGTAACGGACGTACAGACTTTCGCCGAAATGCCGTACCTGCGTGCCGTTGTCGTTGATGTAAAACTCGCGCTGAACCTCGTGCCCGGCGGCTTGCAAAATATTCGCGAGCGTGTCACCGATCGCGCCGTTGCGCCCGCTGCCGACGTGCATCGGTCCAGTCGGGTTGATGCTGACGTGCTCGACTTGAATCTTTTCGCGCCGCGCCGGTTCGAGCGTGCCAAAGCGCGCGCTTTGCGCGACGATCACGTCCACTTGCGCGGCGATCCACGCGTCGCTCAAATAAATGTTGACGAATCCCGGCGGCGCGGCTTCCACTTTCGCGACCGCGTCATCGCGCGGGAAATGCGCGGCGAGCGTCTGCGCGATTTGGAGCGGCGCACGCTTGGCTTCGCGCGCCAGCTTGAGCGGAAGCGAGGTCGCGTAATCACCCCATTCTTTTTTCTGCGGGCGTTCGATGAACGCATCGGAAACGGCGAACGCCGGCAGTGCGCCGGCGTTTTGCGCGTTCAGCGCCGCTTGCTTAACGAGGTCGGCGAGTTGACTTTTGATTTTCATCTTTGGCTTGACGGTAATCGTTTTTGGGCGACCAACTCAAAAAGGCATAGATCGGAAACAACTGCTCGATGCGTTGCAAAACTTCCGCCGCGATATTTTCTTTTTGCAGGCGGGGGTCGTTCGGCTGGTAGTATACGCCGAGCCGCAAATCCTGCCCGCCCGGTTTGTATTTTTCCATCGTGCTATTCAACATGCCGACGTTGACGAGACGGCTCGCTTTGGCGCGCAGAACTTCTTGATAGCCGGAAGGACCTTTTTCATTGCGCACAAAATGCGAAAGATGCAGCGAATGCTCGCCGCCCAGCTCCGCGAGCAAATTGCGGAAATGCCCGCGCTCCGCCGCGTCGGACGCGAGCCGGTTTTTGAAATTCTGCGCGTCGACCCACGCCTTTTCGCTGATCAACAGTTCCACCGCGAAACCTTCTCGGTCGACGCGCGCCGCGATCATCGCGTTGGCGTAGAAATGCCCAAAGTCTTCGATAAATTGTTTTTTCATCAATTTGATCGTCGTCTCGGGCTTGCTGTAGCGCACCGTCATGAATTCAATGCGCGAGGTCGCCGGCGAAATGCGCGACGCGCTGACGAGCCATTGCGTCATCCAGTGCGGATGCAAATCCAATTTGCGTTTGCGAAATTCCGGATAAATGTTGTGATGCAACTCAACCAATTTCTCGTGGACGCGTTCGCGTTCGCCGTCATATTCCGGATTCGTCGTCAATCCGTTGGCAAAGATGGCGTAATCCGCCGGGGTGAAGAAAAGATCAGGGGTGGGCATGTGATAACCGAATTTCGTATTTCGTATTCCGTGTTTCGTGAATCAAGTTTTCTTCCGCAACCCAAAAACGTATAGCCCGCTCAGGGCAATACTCGCCGCGCTGACGAGCGCGCCAATCATCAGCGACACCGGGCGATATTCGAACACAATCATATGACTGCCGGCTTCGACCGGCACCGCGCGAAAAATCGCGTCGGCGCGATAGATCGGCGCGGGGCGCTCGTCAATCGCGGCTGTCCAGCCCGGCAAGAACGAATCTGCCAGCACCAGATAGCCGGCGCGATCCGTGCTCACCGCGATCTCGACGCGTTCAGAGGAATTGCGCGTGATGCGAACCGCATCTTGATTCGCCGCGTCGGCGCGCGCATCGGTGAGCGGTTTCCCCTCTGCCAATAATACCACACGTTGCGGCTGAAAGCCATCCGCGCGCAACCGCGCGAAAATAGCATCATCGCCGACGATCTCGGCATTATGCGCGATGAACGCGCGCGGCAACGCATTTGCGTTCCGCCACACTGCAACCGTATCGCTGAGATACGTCACGTGGAAATCATTTTTGCCGGTCAACGCGGCGAGCGAAAGCGCGCGATCATTTCCATCCATCAACGTGATGCTCTCCACGATCAAGCGCGCCGGCGGCAGATTCGAACGCACTTGCACGCCGACAATATCGCTCGGCTTGAATTCAAAGCGCGCGCGATACGTGTACGCATCGAACGCGCGGGCAAAGGCGCGATTAAATGCCGGCACCGTGCGCGCGACCGGCGCGCGCGGATATTGAGCCAGCCCCAACGCGCTCACGCGATCATGATCCCAATCCGCCAACTCCTGCCCGAGCCGCAGCAAAAACGTTTCGACGCCGCCGTCTGCGCGGCGCAACTGCAATTCGCCGGCGATAAAATCCGGCGGCAAATCGCTTGCCTGATCCGTGAACGCGACGATTTCGATCGCATTGCTTTTCGTCGCCGGGATCACTGCCGCGTGATCAATCACATCGAGCGCGAGATTGGGCGGCGGCGCGAGCGACGCGCCATCGCGACGCGGGTCGAGCGGAATCAAATAATCGCGCACGTTGAGCAGGTTCAAAAGCGCGGGCGTGAGATTCGAAAGATATTCGCGATAGCGCGCGAATCCAAGCGAAGAGTAGACCGACGCGCTGTCGCGTTGAAAGATGAGCGACGTATCCGGATACAGCGACGCGCGGATTGCCGGCACCGAGGGAATGAAATCCACTTGCGTGAATAGGCGGTCGCGCGAATCGAGCGCGGCGAGCGAGCGCGGCGCAGAGTCCAAATAATTGACCGGCGCGAGCGCGTCAAGCGTTCCGAGAAACGGCGACGCGTATGCTGCCAGATCAAAGAGCGTCAGCCCCAGCGCAATGCCGAGAAATGCGCCGCGCGAAATCTTGCGCGCGCGAATCCGCCAGAGCAAAAACAATAACACGCCCAAGAAGAATAGCGGCAAAAAATTCCACGCGCGCATCCAAAAATCAATCGGCTGAGAGTACGCGAGGAAAATCGCGAGCGCCGTGAGCACAAAGGGAAGGATCAGCCACCGCGATGGCGCGGAGGGTTCTATTTTTGAAAAGGGTGGAAGGGCAGCCGCGCTGCCCGCTCCTGACGCCCAGCGCGGCTGGGCTACTACCCCTTTTGAGGCGACCTCTATTCGCCGCGTCAGTTCATCGAACGCAAAGCCGACAAGCAAGCCCGCCGCAAAAACAAAATAGACCGTAAAGCGCGCGGGGACGCGAAAGAAATTAAAGAGCGGCACGCGCTGCAAAAGCGGATACAAGGGGTTGAGATCACCCAAAGAGAGCGACAGCGCCATGAGCGCGAACAGCGCATAGAAAATAATTCGCCGGTCGCGCCGCAAAAAAAGCGCGGCGGCGGCGAGAACGAGCGGAATGATTCCAAAATACGCATGGAATTCATTCGTGAGGTTGGAGGGTTCGCCGGCGGCGAAGGGGAAGAGGAATTGCGGCAAAAATTCCGGCGGAAGCGCATAGCCAGCAGAAAATCCATAACTGACGCCGCCGCTGCGTCCGGAATATCCGACCAATTCGATCGTCGGGAGGAACTGAATCGCCGCGATGCCGCCGCCAAGCACAATTGGCAACGCGGTTTCGACAAATAAATCTATCCGCGCGCGCCATTGACCGCGCGGCTGATCGAGCACGCCGCCGATAAGCCCAAAGAGTGTGTACGTGACGGCATTGTAAAACGCCATCTGCACCGACCCGGCAACGAATTGAATTCCGAGCGCGGCGACGTTGAGCAAAAACCAAATCGGCGCGCGCACGTTCGGCATTTGCCGCGCGCGGCGATATTCAATTTGGAGATAGATCAGCCACGGCAGCCAGGCAATCGTGTAAAGGATCGCGGGCTGGACGATTTGCTCAAGAAAAATTCCACCGAAGGCAAATGCAAAACCGGCGAAGAACGCGCTCGCCGGATTCAAGCGATGGGCACGCACACAGGCGTACATCCCGATGCTTGCCCAAATCAAATGCAAGAGCATCGCTTGCGAAAGCGCAACCGCTGTCGGCAAGAGTTTGTAGAGAATCAAATTCGGGGGATAGAGCGCGCCGGCAAGTCCTTCCGCGAGCAACGGAAAACCGGCTTGAATGCCGGTGGTCCAGAGCGCAAGCCGTCCTTCGGCGAGCGCGCGCGTCACCTCGCGCGCATACGGATAATATTGCTGCAAAAGATCGGCGGCGAACCAAACGCCTTGCGCGAACGTTACCGGGTAAAAGTACGCGAGCGGAAAAAGCGCGAGCAAAAAAATCGCGCGGGCGTCCGCGTTGAAAAATATTCCGCGCCAATATATTTTTTTCATGCGCGCCCAATGAATCGCGCGCTGAACGCCGCGAGGATTAAGCTCAGCACACTCACGACGATTCCAACCGTCAACGATGTTGGCGCGTATTCAAACACGATGCGATGCTGCCCCGCCTCCACGCGCACCGCGCGAAAAATTGCGTCAGCGCGCTGAATCGGCGCGGCGTTGCCATCCACGGTCGCGCGCCAACCCGGATACCACGAATCCGTCAGCACCACATAGCCGGCGCGATCCGTCCGCACCGCGATTTCTACGCGCGTCGCTTCATAGCGCGTGATGATCGCTTCGCCTTGCGTCGCGCCCGAATCGGTCAGCGGTTCGCCATCCGCCAAGAGCACCATGCTTGCCGGTTGAAACGCGTCGTCGTGCAAACGCGCAAAGACCGCGTCGTCATTTGCCAATTCAGCCGAATGCGCGATGAACGCGCGCGGCAAGACGTCTTCGTTTCTCCAAACCGCGACCGTGTCGCTCTGGTACGCCAATGAAAAACGAAGGCGATGCGTCAGCGTCGCGAGCGAAACGAGCGTTTGATTTGCATCGAACAGCGTGATCGCTTCAACATTCAGCCGCGCTGCCGGCATCAGCGGACGAATTTGAATTCCGACGATTTCTTGCGGCGTTGCCAGATCAAAGCGCGCGCGATACGTTGCGCCTTGAAACGGACGCGCAAACGATCGCCAGAACGCCGGAAAGTCATGGACGATTTGCGCGCGGCTGTACTGAATCGCACTCTCGGCTGACTTGCGCTCGAAATCCCAATCGGCAGTTTCACTACCCACGCGGAGAGGAAAAATTTTTTCGCTTCCATCGCGCAAATGCAAAACAAGTTCAGCGACCGGCGTGCCATCGCGCAATGCCGCCGCGTTTTCGGTGTACGTCGAGAGTTCGACAGAACGCACCGTCATCGCCGGGAAATTCACCGCGCGGCTCTGCACATCCAAGGCGAATGCCGCGACCGGCGCGCTGAATTGGCTCGCGCCGCGCGGATCGAGCGGGATCAAATAATATTGGACGTTCATCAGATTGAGAATCGTCGGCGTGGGGTCGGCATTCATCGCTTCGTGCGCGCCAAAGGCGAGCGAAGAATAAATTTGCGCGCTTTCGATTCCATAGAAGAGGGCGAGGTTCGGAAAAACAGAATTACGGAGACTCGGAATGGAGGGAAAAAAAGATTGGTCGGTCCAGACGCGGCGCATGCCGAGCGGTTCATTCAGCGCGGTGAATGAGCGCACCGGCGTTTGCACAAACGCCGGCGGACTCAGCCAAAGGTATTCGGTGAAGAATGCCGGCGCAAACGCGGTCAACTCAATCAGCGTCAGCCCGATGAACGCCGCGCTAACCGTCGCGCGCGAAATTTTTCGAGAGCGAACAAGCATCCAAAGCACCAGCGACGCGAAAATCGCGAAACTCGGGAGAAATTTCCAAAGGTCGAGCCAGAATTGCAATTTTTGAAACGTCGCCAGCCACATCAGCGCGGCGACGCCGCACGCGGCAACGAACGTGATCAAAATCGGTGCGCGCGATTGGCGCGGCGGCGCGGCGCGGCGCGCGAGTTCATCGAGCGCGTGCGCGGCAAGCATCGCGCCGGCAAAAGTGGTCAACAAAAGAAAACGCGCGGGGACGCGGAAAAAAGAAAAGCCGGGCAAGCGAAAAAGAAATTGATTGAGCGGATTGTACGCGCCGAGCGCGAGTGAAATCGTAATGAGCGCGACGGCGGCAAAAAAAATCGCACGGCGGTTGCGCTTGAGAAACGGCGCGGACGCGCACAACAAAAACGCGGCGACACCAATAAAGCCCCAGTACTCATTCGTGTCTTCGCCCGGATAATCGAGCGTGAACGGCGCAAGGAATTGGACAAGAAAATGCGGCGGGAGCGAATAAGTCACCGCATCTTCACCCAAGCCGGTACTCCGAACCGAATAGCCGATTAATTCCGCGGTCGGAATGAGTTGAACTGCCGCGATGCCAATGCCGAGGGCGAGCGGGAAAATACTTGTCCGCATGAAGGTTTCGATCTTCCCGCGTCCGCCCAGACCCCGCGCAGAGTCTCCCTCAATTGAATCGAACGCGTTGCTCAGAAACCTGCCTTTGGGTGGAAGGGCAGCCGCGCTGCCCGCTGTTCCGCCCAGCGCGGCTGGGCTGCTACCCTTTCCGCGTTTCTGTCCGAACACACGCCACGCAGGGCGTGATATGCTCGGAATGACATTGGAGGCGCGATTATCAAGAAGTGTGTTGAATAACCCAACAACCAGAAACGCGACGCTGTTCAAGAACGCGATCTGCACCGAGCCGGCGAGGTACATCACGCCGATTGAAATCGCCGAGAGCAAAAACCAGCGCGCGCGGCGTTCCGCGGCGGCGAAGAATTTTCGCTGGAACAAAATAATCCACGGCAGCCACGCGCTCGCGGCGGTGATCGTCGGGTGATTCAATTGCGAAATGGAAAAGCCGCCCAAAGAGAACGCAATGCCGGCGAGAAGCGTAGCAACCGGCGAATAGCCAAACGCGCGCGCACAAAGATACATCCCCGCGCCGGCGAACGCCAGATGAATCAGCAACGCGTACGAGAGCGCAAAATGCGCGGGCAGAAATTTGTAGAGTACAAGATTGAGCGGATAGAGCGCGGCAACTTGCCCTTCGGCAAAGAGCGGAAAGCCGGATTGCAGGTACGGCGTCCACAACGGCAAGCGTCCCTCGTTCAACGCGCGCGCGAGCTCGACGCCAAATGGATGGAAGAGCCGAATTGTGTCGGTGGCGTACAAAACCTGTTGCCCAAGTGTGATTTGCCAGAAATAAATGAACGGGAGCGCGACGAGGAATGCTATGGAGCGCGTGTCGGGGGAGCGGAAGAGTCTCATGGGACTGGAGATTAGAGATTGAGAGATTGGGTGATTGGGTGATTGGGTGACTGGAAGTTGGAAGTTAGAAGTTAGAAGTTAGAATTTGGAGTTTGGAATTTGGGATTTTGGATTTGAATTTTCTCCTGCTCCTCCCAATTCTGTCCCACGCTCACCTCCACTTTCAATCGCGATTCCAACGTGTACGCGCCTTCCATGATTTCTTTCACCAAAGGCGCGACGGTATTCACTTCGGCGTCCGGACATTCGAGGACGAGTTCGTCGTGGACTTGGAGCGTCATCCGGCTTTTTAGTTTGCGCTCCAGCAATTCGCGATGCAGGCGAATCATCGCGAGCTTGATAATGTCGGCGGCGCTGCCCTGAATGGGCATATTGATCGCCTCGCGCTCCGCCGAATTGCGCGCGGACTGATGCACGCGCGCGGTCGTCTGCAATTCCGGAAAATAGCGGCGGCGTCCGAGCAAAGTTTGCACGTAACCGCGCTCGTGTGCCTCGCGCTTGGTCGTCTCGATGTACTCTTTGATGCGCGGAAACTGCGCGAAATAATTTTCGATCAACGCGCGCGCGTCCTTTTGCGACAGATCGGTGCGCGCCGCAATGCCGTAATCGGTAATGCCGTAGGCGATGCCAAAATTGATCGTCTTGCCCCAGCGGCGCTGATCGGCGGTCACTTGATCAATGGGGATGTTGTAAAGTTTCGCGGCAGTCGCGGCGTGAATATCTTGATCGCGCGCGAACGCGTCGAGCAAGCCGGCGTCGCGCGTAATATGCGCGAGGATCCGCAATTCGACCTGCGAGTAATCCGCGCTGATCAATTTACTGCCGCGCGGCGCGATAAACGCCCGCCGCACCTGTCGCCCCAACTCGGTGCGAATCGGAATGTTTTGCAAGTTCGGATCCGATGAAGAAACCCTGCCCGTCACCGTGCCAGTCTGATTGTAATCGGTGTGCACGCGCCCGGTTTTGGGATTGACGAGCGCGGGGAGCGCTTCGACATAGGTGCCTTGCAATTTGGAAAGTTCGCGGTGTTCGAGAATGAGCGCAATCACCGGATGCGCGTCGCGCAAACCCTCCAACACATCCGCTGCGGTCGAAATCTGTCCGGTCTTTGTCTTGGGTAACCCCACGCTGGACAGTCCGAGTTTATTGAAGAGCGCTTCGCCCAGCTGTTGCGGCGACGCGATGTTGATCGGCGCGCCGACGATTTCTTGAATTTGCTTTTCCAATTCCTGCAACCGCTGCGCCAATTCGCCGGACATCTTTTTCAAAAATTCCAAATCGAGCAAAACGCCGACGCGTTCAATCTCCATCAGCACTTGCACGAGTGGCATCTCCACTTTATAGAAAAGTTCTTCCACGCCGTGCTCGGACAGTTGCGGCTGATAATGCTCGACGAGGCGATAGGTGTAATCCGCGTCCGCGCACGCGTACGGCGCGGCTTGCCCCACCTCGACCTCCGCCATCGAAATGCGTTTCTTGCCTTTGCCGATCAACGATTCGATTTCGGTCATCTCGACGCCGAATTTCGTAAAGACCAAACTTTTCAAGCCGATCGATTGGCTCGCCGGCTCGACCAGCGACGCGGCGATCATCGAGTCGAACGCGAGCGCGCGCATTTCCACGCCGGCTTGCGCGAGAACGGTTGCATCGTACTTGATATTGTGCGCGAATTTTTTGATGACTGCATTTTCGAGAACGGGTTTGAGTTTGGCAAGAACGAGGTCGCGGGCAAGACCCCTGAAACGTGATGCGTAAGGCGTGGAGGACTCGGCGAGCGCGAGTTGTCCTTCTGCCGGCGGAACGGAAGCAAGGTCAGACGCTACCGGAATGTAATATGCTTCCCCATCGCCAACGCCGATGGCAATGCCGACCAATTCCGCGATCATCGCGTCGGTGTCCGTTGTTTCCACATCAATGACAAATGCCTCGCGCGATTTCAATTTCGCGACGAGCGCGTCGAGCGCGGCGGCGTCTTGGACGAGATGATATTTTTCGCTCGCCGGCGCGGCGGCTTCGGTTGGCGCAGGCGCGGCAACAGTTTCGGACGGCGCACTTTGGACCAATGCCGGCAAGCGCTCGATCAGCGTGCGGAAGCCCATCTGCCGGAAGAACGCGACCACGCGCTCGCGATCGTACTCGGACACGCGGCATTTTTCGAGATCGAGTTGCGCCGGCGCGTCGGTGAGGATCGTGACGAGTTCTTTGCCGACGCGGGCTTGCTCCGCGCCCGCGCGCAATTTCTCGCGCAGTTTCGGCTCGATGTCGTCGAGATGCGCGTAAATATTCTCAACCGACGCGAATTGTTGCAGCAATTTTGCCGCGGTTTTTTCGCCGATGCCGCTGACGCCGGGAATATTATCGGACGCATCGCCTTTGAGTGCTTTGAAGTCAATGAGTTGCTGAGGTTCGAGTTGATAACGCTCGCGCACTTTCGCTTCGTCGTATAAAACCGTTTCGCCGAATTGCCGCGAGAAAGTGAGGACGGTGGTTTGCGCGTTGACGAGTTGAAACGCATCGCTGTCGCCGGTGACGATCACAACCTCGACCCCTTGTTCATTCGCTTGCCGCGCGAGCGTGCCGAGCAAATCGTCCGCTTCGAATCCTTCGATGCCAAACGTCGGGATGCCGAACGCGTCGACGACATCGCGCGAGCGATGCAGCTGCACGCGCAAATCGTCCGGGAGTGGCGGACGCTGGGCTTTGTATGCCGCGAATTTTTCTTTGCGCTTGGGCGCGCCGATATCAAATGCCGCCGCCAGAAATTCCGGCTTTTCATCGGCGAGAACTTTGAGCAGGGTTGAAGTGAAACCGAATGTCGCGTTCGTGGGTTCGCCGGTGGGGCTGGTGAGAGTCGGAGGGATCGCGTGATACGCGCGGTGGATGAGCGCGTTCGCGTCGAGGAGGATGAGTTTCATGAATCAAGTCTCAGGTTTCAGGTTTCAAGTTTCAAAACGCGTAACCTGAAACTTGAACCTGAGACCGGCATTACGCATTCAATCTTTGCAATTCTTGCGCGCCGCTCGATTGCAATTCCTGAAAGCGCGCGGCGGCGCTTTGCGTGCGCCATTCGACGACGACCATCCCATTACTCTGGTACGCCGCGAGCGCGCGATGCTTCAGCACTCGTTCGAATACCTCGAGCAGTTTTTGGTTCGGCTCTTTCATCTTGAGCATCAAAACCGTGCGCGGCTCCCATTCGACTTGAAACGCAGTCCCTTGCCACGAGCCGGTGCATTCGTACGGCGATTCCGCTTTCGTGCAGGTGATCCACACTTGACCAAAGCCGGCGCTCCACAACGCGAGGCGCAATTCGTTTTCGATGGCGTGGCGCGAGGGCGGAAAATTTGTCGTGAACCAATTGGGCATGGCGGGTTGTTCTCCTGAAAATACGTTTGTCCACGAAGGTCACGAAGGAACACGAAGAAAAAAACATTTGTGAATCTTCACGTCCTTCGTGGATATTCTTATCCGAACGAATGATGACGGCGCGCATTTTAGCATAAGAGCGAAGGAGGGTCAAAGGGAATTGGAAGTTGGAGATTAGAGTTTAGAGATTGGAGACTAGAGATTGGAGATTAGAGATTGGAAGTTGGAGATTTCCATCCTCGCCCCTACCGCCGCGCGTTTTTCCGCGCGATCACCGTCGCCGCGCCGAACGCGAGCACGAGCGCAAGCAAAATAATTTCGATCACACGCACCGGTGAAATATCTTCTCGCGCGGATTCCTCTGCGCGCGCTTCGACCTGGGACGTGCGCGTCGGCGTCGCGAGCGGCAGCGCGGCGGGCTGCGACGTAGGCACCGCAGTTGTCGTCGCGCGCGGCAGCGCGGCGGGTTTCGGCGGAGGCGTGCCGGTGGACGCGGCATCCACGGCGGATTTGGCGGCATCCGTTGCGGACGATTGCGGTTGCGCGGCGGGCGGCAGCGCGCGTGGCGCGGGCGTGGATTGCAAACCGGACGCGGGCGCGGTCGTCGGCGGCGCGCCGGACGCTGGTGCAGCCGTCGGCTGCGCGCCGGACGCGGGCGCGGCGAATTGTTCTGCCCCCGGAGCGAGCGCGGGCGCGCGCAACGCGCTCGATTGCAAAAAGAAATCGAATCCAATTACCGCAACGAGCAAGATCGTGGCAAACGTGGTCGCAAAACGCAACGCGACCACTTCACCCCTAACCGCTCTCCTGAATGGAGAGGGGGACGCGGCAATCGGCAATTCAAATCCCCGCGGCAGTGCCGGCGCGGGCGCGCGTTTCGCGAGCGCGATCGTCCATTCCAATGACGCGAGACTCGCGCGGCATCGCGCGCAGCCGCGCAGATGCGCGTCGACGCGCGCGCGGTCCGCCGGCGCAAGTTGATCGTCAATATATTCGGATAATTTTTCTTCAACCCGCGCGTGCGGGTCGGATGAAATATTTCTAAACATTCAGTTGCTTTCGGATTGACACAGACCTTCGAGGTCTTCAAGACCTCGAAGGTCTAGCCATCATCCACTCTTTAGACGATATTTCGCGGGCAATAGTTCCTCTTGCGCCAACAGAAAATCGCGCATCGCGCCGCGCGCGCGACTCAACCGCGATTTGACCGTGCCGATGTTCGCGCCGGTCGCTGCGGCGGCTTCGTCGTAATTCAGCCCTTCCATGTCGATCAACACAAACGTCGCGCGCTGATCGGGCGCGAGCGTTTGCAAGCCGCGTTGGATCACTTGCGCGAATTCTTTTTGTTCGGCAACGTCGTGCGGCGTCAGTTCGGCGACGGGCTCAAACGCCGGGTCGTCGGCATTTTCATACATCGCGTCGAGCGATGCGGCGGGCTTGCGTTTTTTCGCGCGCAGTTGATCGTAGCACGCATTCGTCACGATGCGCAACAGCCATGCTTTGAACGAGCCGCCGCGAAACGCGCGGATATTTTTGAACGCGGCGATGCACGCGTCTTGCGTCGCGTCTTGCGCCGCGGCGGAATCACCCATCACGCGAAAGGCGGTGCGGTACAAAATCGTTTGATACGCGCGCACGAGTTGATTGAACGCGCGCGCATCGCCGCGTTGCGCGGCGCGAATGTGTTCCTGTTCGTCCATTCCTTGGGTATCGGTCACAAGCCGCAAGCGACTCCAACCTGCGGCTTGCGACTTGCAACGTGAATTATTTGACTTGCCTGTCTTTTTCCCTTATACTCTTCAATGTCGCCGAAGTGGCGGAACTGGCAGACGCGCACGACTCAAA
>JACQGS010000170.1 GCA_016199405.1 Chloroflexota bacterium
CACCTGAATTGGCTTCTGAGGATCGGTGTAAATATTTTGGCGCAGAACCAAGAGCGCATACGCGCTTGCTTCGGTGAATTTATCCAGCACGACGAACCCCGCATATTTCGCAATCGCTTGCGACGCGAGCACCAGGTCATCTCCCGGGAACGCGATGATGGGATAGCCGAGCGCGCGGAAATTTTTCTTGATGGCGAGACGGCGAATCTGCGTGAACGTCTGAAGCGAGTCGGCGTAACCGCGCGTGAGCGGGTCCAGCACGAGGTCGTTGACCCCGGCATTTTTCGCGGCATCCGCGAGGGTCGCGAGCGAAGCCAAGTCTGGAGCGCGCAATGCGAGTGGCGCGTTGAACTTTTTCGCGACGGCAGCGAAATCGGCGAGCGACGCTTCGTCCGCGCCATAGATCAACGGAATCGCGCCGGTCAGTTTGCCGAGCGCGGCTTCGGCGATTTTCGCGTGGGTGACGATGAGGATGAGTGGAATTTGCGTCGCCTTGCGAATCGCATCGAGTGCGGCGATGTATTTCGCCTCGTCGTTCGACGCGTTCTCCAGCGCGATGCCGTCGAGTCGCAGTTTGATGCCGACGTATTCCACTTCGTACTCGCCAATCTTTTTCGCGAGCGCGGCGAGTTCATCGAGTGGCTGATCATCGCGCAAGCGAACGAACAAACCGGTAGGATGATAAAAAGTCTTTTCGTGACGGAAGAGAACAATTTCATTCCCCGCGGCGACCTTGCGCGAATCGGACGAAAGCGTGATCAAGCGAATCGGCGGCTGGGACGCGGCTTCGAGCTGCGCTTTCGATTCCGCGGAAACGTACGGACATGCCGCCAGTTCCGCTTGCTTCGCCGCGAGTTTCATCGCGAACGCGAGGCAGGTTGGAAAATTACATTCTTTGCAATTCGTTTGCGGTAGTAGTTTGTAAATTTGTAGTCCGGTGAGAGCCATCGTTCCTCCAAGTCACAGGTTTCAAGCCGCAGGTCACAGGTCACAGTCACATGTCGCAGGTCGCAATGTTACTTGTGGCTTGCGACCTGAGACCTGCGACTAGTTCATCAACGCTCCAATCATTTTCTTGACGCGCGCGATTGCGTCCGGATGCCGCATCACCAATACATCCGCGCCACTTTCAACCAAGGCACTCGCGGTGAGCGTTTCCCAGTTGATCGCGCGTTCTTCAAAATTTCCCCAGGTCGCGGGAATGCCCTCGCTCACTTTGGTTTCTTTGACGCGCCACGCTTCTTCGCCCGGCGTGACGAGCATCGGCGATTGCGTCATCGTGTCGCCTTGCAGCGCGGCGAGACGCAGACGTTCCATCACGGAATAGCCGTACTCGATGCCGTAGCCGAGCGCGCCGGTCGTCGGATCCATCACGATGCGCTCGAGCGGCATGCCCATGTCATGAATCAGAATGACGAGTTGCTTGGCGAGGTTCACGTCCATCGGTGTGCGCGAGTCCACGAGTTGTTCGTTCGCCATCGCCGCGGCGACGATGGTGCGATAATTTTTATCTTCGCACACGCCCAGCACGATGCGTTCGCCTTTTGCCTCTTCCGCAACCGCGACCAGCAGTTCGTTATCCATCTCCGCTTGCCCCGGTCCGAAAACCATCAGCGGCAAACCGATTGCGTTCAGCACCGCGCGCACAACTTTTCTCGCGCTCGCGGCAGTATTCTTCGACCCATCCGCGAGCGTGGCGTTTAGTTTCAGCAAAATCAAATCCGCGCCTTGCGCCTCCGCCGCTTTCGCCCATGCGACCGGATCGTTGACGACCTCGCCCCATGCCTTGAGCAAAATTTCCGACCAATCACTGGGCGCGCGATCTTGCACCTCAATCGCGATGACCGGCGCGTGCGGAATCGCGGCTTCAAATTTTAGGAACGGCAGTGTTTTTGCGCCGCCGATGGTGACGACTTTCGCACGCGTGCCACCTTGCTCTTTCGTGGCGCCAATCGTGATCTCGCGCACCGCGCCATTGTATTTTTCAACTGGGATTTCGACTGTTACAGCCATCGCGTTTCACTCCTACATTGTTTTCTAGTCAGACGGAATACGCAATACGGAATACGTGGTGCGTGTTCCGTTTTATGCTCTCGATTTGATCTTCTCTGGCTCCAGCCCGCCCATCTCGCGCACAATCGCGCGCATCGTAACGACCGCGCTCGGGCGCGAGGGTCCGGGATGCGTATGCATCAAAAATAGTTGGTGAACTTTTTCCTCGTTCATCAAATTCGCCGCCGCGGTAATCGGCGCTTCGGGCGCGACCTCGATGATTTTTTCTGTCATCACGTCTTCCGCGGTCAAGAGTTCATAGTTCCGCGAGAACGCGCGCACGAGATCGGACTGCGCCACAACGCCGCACGCGCCGAATTCGTCCATCACAATAATCGCGCTGGCGTTTTCCAGCGCCAGGATGCGCGCAACCTCGGGCAAGCGCGCATTGCGATTGCAAATCGGAACGCCGATCTTCATGATGTCGCGGACGAGTTTCGGCATGAGAAAACCTTGTCACAGGTCACAAGCCCCAGGTCTCAAGCCGTACGTACGTTGTGACTTGCGACCTGTAACCTGCGACTTGTCACATCATCGGCTCCATCGCCAACGCGGGATGATGCTTTTCTTCGAGGAACGCAACGAGCGCGGGCACCTCCGTGCAAATCGTTTCATCCGCGATCTTGTCCAGCAAGTCGGGGTCGCCGGCGAATTCCGCCGCCTGTTTCAATTCCTCCGCCATCGTTTGTTTCAAAATAGACGACATCCAGGCGACGCGCTTGAAGCCGCCATC
The DNA here is from genome assembly GCA_016199405.1 of Chloroflexota bacterium. GTDB lineage: Bacteria > Chloroflexota > Anaerolineae > UBA4142 > UBA4142 > JACQGS01. The sequence goes on from JACQGS010000170.1 coordinate 2,786, forward strand.
CGCGCTCAGGAATTTTTTCGACGTGAGATAATACTTGCCGACGCCCATCACGCCCGGCGTTTGCAAACCGCCGCCCGCCATACCGGCGAGCGTGCTAAAGGTCATCCCCGCCGGCGTCATGGATGTATCTTCGC
>JACQGS010000020.1 GCA_016199405.1 Chloroflexota bacterium
TCTCGACGACGCGGCGAACGAAACGCACAACTTTGCGCGGCGTTATTTATTGCGCCCGCAGCCGGAAAACTTTCCGTGGACGCAGTACAATCATTGGTTCTGGTATTTCATCAACATCCACGAAGACGCGCTCAAGCGCGAAGTGGATGCGGCGGCAGAAATCGGACTCGAAGTTTTCTACGTGGATGCCGGCTGGTACGCGGGCTCGCCGACGAACGCGGATTTTAGTTTTGGCTTGGGCACGTGGCGCGAGAATCGCGACAAGTTTCCGAGCGGCATCGCCGCGTTCGCGGATTACGTGCACGGCAAGGGGATGAAATTCGGTTTGTGGGTCGAGCCGGAGCGGATTGATTTGAAATACACCGGAGCGGATAAAGAAGTGCCGTTCGACTGGATCGCGCCGGGCATTGACCCAAATGCGCCGCCCCCGCCCGATTTGCCCGCCTCCGCGCAAATTTGTTTGGGCAATCCCGCCGCGCGTGAGTGGATGAAGCAAATGCTCGCGCGCATCATCCGCGATTACAAACTCGATTGGATCAAGTGGGACAACAACCTCTATATGTGGTGCGGCGCGCCGGGGCACGAAGGCGATGGCAATCATTCGCACGTCGAAGGATTATACGAGGTGCTCGATTACATCCGCGCGGAATTCCCGCACGTGATGTTCGAAAATTGCGCGAGCGGCGGGCATCGCATTGATTACGGCTGGGTGCGCCGCAGCGACGTGCAATGGATGCACGATAACACCGAGCCGGGTTATCGCGTGCGTTATTATTGGATGGGCACCAGCTACGCGTTTCCGCCGGAATATTTGAACAGCTGGATTGTCGGTTCGTACTTTGAGGATCTGGCGCGCGCGGAGAATGAGCCGGGCGTGTTCGAGTCGTGGCTGATGAGCCGGATGCTCGGCGGCTTTGGCATTTCGCTCAGCATCGCCGGCTGGAGTCCGACCTTGCGCGCGCGCGTTGCGGACTTGGTGCGCGAGTACAAGAGCATTCGTCCGATCATCAAGCGCGGCAAGTTGTATCATCTCACGCCGCAGTACGATCTGACCGAGCCAAACCTTCAGCCGCCGGCGGAACCCGACGCGGTGCAATTCTATAACCCGGAAACGCAACACGGCGTCGTGTTTATTTTTCAGGGGACGAACGCGTGGGACGCGCGCGCGTTTCAGTTAAAGCGCTTGAATCCGCAAACGATTTATCAAATCACTTCGCGCGACGGCGCAGTCAACGCGCAAATGTCCGGACAGGATTTGATGACGCAAGGCGTCAGCGTGAATTACGATCCCGCGCGGCCGGCGATGATGGTGATCTTCAAGACCGTGGGAAGTTGACGCGCCGCGACGCATGTACTAAGGTTCGCGCCTTTCAATCCCCTCGATACCGTCGAAATCTCCATCGTAGTTCATGATACGCGCGATCTTTTTTCTCTCCATGTGGGCGACAGAGAGCGCGTCCTCAAAATCCAAATTGGTCGTCGCGTAGAGATCGAGCGCGCGTAAAATGGTTCGCCGGTTGGGAATCTTCAGATTGGGCAAGTTGAGAAGGGGGCGTAACAAAACACGGATATTCTGGCGCGGTTGGTTGTAGAGAGAACGCGAGGAAAGAACGTAAACGACCTCGGCGATTACAGATTCCGAGGTCGTCAGTTGAATCTCTGCTTTTAACGCGTTGGAACAGATCAAAACACCGCGCGGCTTTCGCGGGGTCGTCTTTGGTCAAATAGCGAAGGATGATGTTGGTGTCGAGGAACTCCATGTGATCGTCAGCGGCGTTTCAAAGTTATGCTCGCACGATACTTGGCGCGCTCTTCACGTGCCTGCCGACCAGCGCTTTTCCAATTTTCGGGTCGCTTGCGCGGTTTGACCGCGCCGTAAACGGACTCGAGACTCATGCGAGCCGGCAAGAGTTCTACGCGCCCATCTGTCACGCGAAAGGTGACGTGGTCACGCGGCTTGACACCCAACACTTGGCGCACGGCAGGCGGCAAAGTGATTTGACCCTTTTCGGTTATTGTGCCGAGATGATCTTCAACACGCATAGGATTACTCTTTCAATTCGCATAATATCAGACACCCTCAGACGTGTCAAACAATCGAGCAATCAGCAGCACACACCGCTCAAAGCCATGAATTTTCTGCCGCTCAATTTACGGCAGTGGAACACCTTCACGCACCTGAGAAGGCGCGTTTGAAAACAGCGCGTCTTGAACGAGTCTCCGCAACGAAAACCATCAACAGGCATCCTTCGGCTGCGCTCAGGACGGCACTCCCTTCTACCCAAAGGACGGTTACAGATTTCTCACTCGGGGGAATATCGTGACTGAATCGGCGCGACGGGTGTCTCCCCCAGCAGAGATTTCCTCACCAACTTACGCACCGAAAACCAGTAATCGGTCACCAAATCGCCGTACGGATTCCCGTCAATCGGGATTTCGTAATCGAGCGAAGGATACACGCCCTCTTGGATGTCCTTTTGCGCCACCACATTGCCGGCGTAGGCATTCGACGCCACCCACTGCACGCCGCCGTCGCCGTGCGCGGGATCGACGACGTAAATCGTCTTGTTGATTTTTGGCAAGCCCATCCCCGCGCGCCGGTTGGTCGCGTAACGTCGGAGTTCGGGCACGATGTTCTGCGCATTGTTGATCGCGAAGGGAACGGGGTCAAAATCGTACGAGATCGCGCCTTTCATCAACTCGCCGGCGATAAACCCGCTGCCTTTGAGCCAAAAGCCGGCATCGCCGCCTTGCCGCGCCAACGACTCTAACAGCGCGGTGAAGATGAGGTGCTTGCGGTAATTGTGCTCCAAATCTCGGCCGTAATAACCCTGGGTGATTGGAACGGTTTTGATGAATTGGAGAACCTGCGTGCCGTTCAACTTTTGCTTTCCCGCCAGAAAAGTGCCGGCGGGATATTTTTTTCCCTCCAGATAAAAGGGATGCACGTCAAATTGGAACGGGTTGTCAATCTCCACCCCCCCAAACGCATTGTCCACGGCGCGCGCCATCGCCATATCCTTGAAGACGATTTGAAAATCCAGCGACAGCCCGGTCGCATCTTCGATCATCTGCCGATTCAGCGCCATGCCTCCGACGTTGTACGCTTGGTCCATTCGAATCGCGCGGCGACCTTTGCCGTCCTTGTACACAATCTGTTCGATCTCCGGCGCGCGGATGTCGTGCGTGAACGAAACCACGTCCACCACTCGCGTCCGGGTATCGTACGAGAAGACGCTGTGCGAGCCGATAATGGCGCGTTCGGTCGCGGGCGGCTCGTGCGTTTCGCCGTAGCCGTACAGCAAAAAGTTGATGCGCCCGTCGTTCAGCGCGCGATCGACGCGCTTGGCGTACTGCGGATCGAGGCGGGCGCGCTCGTCACGGCGTTTTTGCGCCTCGTCGGCAAAGGGCTTGAGCAGCGTTTCGAAAAGCGAATTAGATTGCGCTCCGCCTTTTTTGTCTTTGAGGAATTCTTTGTACTCGCCGGCGGTTGCCGATTCTGGCGCCCGCGCGGTTACGGGTGAGGGACGCGGCGGCGCGGCGAAGTCGGCGGGCGATTCCAGTTCGGTCAAAATCTCGGCGGGGGGAACAAATACTTCGGTGCTGAGCGCAGAGGGATTTTCAGTCGGGGAATTCGAGCGCGGAGAAAGCCAAGTCGCAAAGAAAACGAGCGTAATCAGAACAAATCCGATAAAGCCGCGTTGCTTCAAGGTTATCTCCTTCAAACCGGAATATTTCCCCTCCAGACAACTGAATTGAACAACATTATATCCTCGCTGGCGCCAGAGTCAATTTCTTGCCACCGCCATCTATTCGCGCGTCGCGTGACGATCCGCCGATCTCGATGGCGGGCTATGGACAGTTGGCGTCGACTTGGATATAATTTCCCACAAGATTGAGAAATGCAAGAATGAAATCGTCTCTTCGCTACCTGTGCATTATTATTGCAACCGCCCTGCTCTTTAACGCGACGGCGGTCCTCCTGCTCGCGCAAGAAAGCGAGCCGGTGTTTGCGCGCGTTGCCGAATCCGCCGACGCGTACATTGGGTATGATTCGAAATCAAACACTTGGGAAATTGCGACCGCCACTATCCGTCGCCGGATGAGCTTTGCGCCCGGCGCTGGTTTCCGGCTGACGCGTTTTACCAACAAGATTACCGGCAAAGAATGGCTGGCGACGCGATCCGCCGCGAGTTCGGAATTGCGCGTCGTGATTGATAATCAAACGATTTTGGGATCGAATCCCGCCCTCGTCCTCAAAGATTTCAAAACGCAAAAACTGCCAGACGATTCGCTCGAACTGGTCGTCATCTTGAATCGCGGCGCGCTCAATTTCAATCTCCATTATATCGTTTATCCGCGCACGGGCGTGATCGAACAATGGGTGGAAGTGGAAAATATCGGAAATGAAATTATTCCGCGCCTCACCGCGCTCGATTCATTCTCGGTTGCGCTTCACCCGTCTGCCGATCCGTTGACGCTATATTGGGTGCAGGGACTCGACCCGACCATGGAAGATCAGACTTCGACCGCTGTACCCTCTCTGCGGCAACGCTCGCTCAAAATCGAAGAGGGTAAAGTGCAAAATTTAGGTTCGAGCGGGCGCTCGACCGAAGAAGACATGGCGTGGTTCGCGTTGATCTCGCCCAGTCTGCACGAAGGAATATTTGGCGGCATCGAATGGACCGGCGCGTGGACGTTGAGCGCAACGGGCGAAGGCGGCAATGCCGTTCTGCGCGGCGGCATCGGCGATTTGGCGCATGATCTCCAGCCCGGCGAAATCTTCGACGCGCCGCGCCGCTTTGTCGGCTTTTTTCAGGGCAATCTCGACGACGCCACGAACGCGTCGAATAATTTCGCGCGCGCGTATCTGTTACGCCCCCCGCCGGCGAATTTTCCATGGACGCAATTCAACACGTGGTTCGCGTATTACACCAATCTCAACGAAGAGAAATTGAAAAAGCAAGTGGATCTTGCCGCCGAGCTCGGCATCGAAATATTCTATGTCGACGCGGGTTGGTATGAAGGCGCCCGCACGCATGCGCAGTTTTCGTTTGGGTTGGGAACGTGGCGCGAGGATCGCGATAAATTTCCAAACGGGCTGGCGGCGTTTTCGGACTACGTGCATAGCAAAGGAATGAAATTCGGATTGTGGGTCGAGCCGGAACGCGTCGATTTGCGCTATGTCGGCGCGGACAAAGAGATCAAACCGGAATGGCTGCCGCGTTGGCTGCAATCTCAATTGCCGACGTCATTCCCGGAGGATGAAGCCCTCACCGCGCAGATTTGTTTGGGCAACGCCGACGCGCGGGCGTGGGTCAAAGGTTGGCTCGGACGGCTGATTCGCGACGATCGATTGGATTGGGTCAAGTGGGATAATAATATTGCCGCCTCGTGCGATTTTCCGGGCGAACCCGGCGACGCGAATTATTTTCATTACCAAGGACTGTACGAAATTTTCGATTGGCTGCGCGCGGAATTTCCGCAGGTGATTCTGGAAAATTGCGCGGCGGGCGGAAATCGGATGGACTATGCGATGATGCGCCGCAGTGACATCGCTTGGCTCAGCGATCAGGCCGATCCGAGTTACCGCGTGCGCTATCACGTGGTGGGCGCAAGTTATGCATTTCCGCCGGAATACGTCAATTCGTGGATCGTCGAATCGTACTTTGAGCATTTTGGCGACGCGGAAGAACGCCCCGACTTGATGCGCGCGTGGCTGCGCAGCCGGATGATGGGCGCGTTCGGCATCTCGCGCGAGATTGGCGATCTCAGCCCAGAATTGCGCGCGGTCATCGCGGATGAGGTCAAACGTTATAAAGAGACGCGTTCAATTCTCACGCGCAGTCGCGTCTATCGCCTCTTTCCGCAGAACGCGCTCGAAGAACATCTCGAGCCGCCCGAAGAGCCGGATGCCGCAGAATTTTACGACCCCGCCTCGCGTAATGGCTTGGTCTATTTGTTTCAAGGCTCAGAGGCGTGGCGCGAGCGCAAAGTGATTTTGCGCGGGCTGAATCCCGATCTCACGTACCAAGTCGAATCGTATCGCCACGAACTTGCCCTGACGCAAACGGGACGCGAGTTAATGACGGACGGGCTGACGTTCACGTACGACAATGATTATCCTTCGACCGTTCTAACGATCACATCGCTCGCGCCGATTGGGACGGGAACACCGACACGCACAGCGACACCGGGCACCACGCGAACACCGCAACCAACCGCCACGCCGACCTCGACCGCGACGATTACCAGAACACCTACGCCAAGAGGAATCACGACGCGCGTGCCCACGCCCACGCGCGCCAAGCCGACGATTACAACGCCAACGCGCGCGCCGACACGCACGCCAACCTCAACGCGCACACCAACGCCGACGCGGACGCCCACGCCGACGCGATAACCGTGGAAAAAGACCCGAAGGAAAATATCAAACACCTTCGGGTCTTCGCATTTGCGCAATCGCAAGAATTTCTGCGCGACAGCAATTTGCAAGTACGCGGCAATCCTGATTGACTTATTCCCCCCGCGCGCTATAATCCTTTCAGTGCGCGTTGAGAATCCATCATGACGAATGCCCTCGACGATATCCGCGTGCTCGAAATGACCGAAGCGATGGCGGGTCCATACTGCGCAATGCTGCTCGGCGATCTCGGCGCGGACGTGATCAAAATCGAACGCCCACAGATCGGCGACCAAGCGCGCGCGTGGGGTCCGCCGTTTTTGCACGGCGAGTCGGCGTATTTCCTTTCCGTCAATCGCAACAAACGCTCGCTCACGCTCGATTTCAAATCCGATGCCGGCGCGCGCGTCCTGCACCAACTCGCCGCGCGCGCGGACGTTTTCATCACCAACTTGCCGCGCCTCGATTCTCTGCGCCGCGCGCGGATTGACTACGACACACTGCGCGCGCTCAACCCGCGTCTCATTTACGCCGCGATTTCCGGTTACGGGCACAGCGGACCCAAAGCCGGGCGCAGTGGCTACGATGTCGTCGCGCAAGGCGAAGCCGGCTTGATGGCGATCACCGGCGGGGCCAACGACGGCGCGATGCGTTTTCCCGCGCCGATGGCAGACATTTCCGCCGGCGTCTACGCGACGATCGGCATTCTCGCTGCGTTGTACGCGCGCGAAAAATCCGGTACTGGGCAATTCATTGACATCGCGCTCGTGGACACGCAGACGACGTGGCTCTCGAATATCGGCGGCGCGTTTTTCGCGACCGGCGCGCGCGCGAAAAAAATCGGGAATCAGCACCCGAGCATCACGCCGTACCAGCCGGTGAAATGCCAGGACAAATTCATTATCCTCGCGGTCGGCACCGAACCGCTGTGGCAGCGCTTTTGCCGCGTGCTCGGCGCGGAGCAAACGCTCATGACCGACGCGCGCTTTCGCGATAATCCCGCCCGCAACGCGCACCGCGCCGAATTGATTCCGCTGATTGAAGAAATTTTGGCGACGCGCAACGCGGACGAGTGGATCGCGGAGTTCGTTGCGCATGAAATTCCGGCGGGACCGATCAATTTTCCGGACGAGACGCTGACGGACTCGCATTTGATCGCACGGGGGATGATTGTCGAGTTGGAGCATCCGCTAATCGGCGTCGTGAAAAGTATCGGCAATCCGGCGCATCTTTCCGGATCGCCGCCGACGTATCGGCGCTACCCGCCGCGACTCGGCGAGCACAACGCGGAAATTTTGCGCGAGCTCGGATATAATACGGCGGAGATCAAGAAGATTGTGGAAATTTGAGAGCAAATGACATTTTGTTTGGAGCGTTAACGAGGTGCACAATGGATAATACAAAAATTAGTGCTTTTGTCGGCCATAGCTTTGCAGACGCCGACCGCGAGGTTGTGCGGAAATTTACTGATTTCTTAAACCACGTCCGAGATTTGGGTATTGGTTTCATATGGGATCATGCGGAAGATGCTGAGGCCAAAGATCTGTCACAGAAAGTTGTCGAGAAAATGGATGGGAAAAATCTCTTCATTGGCATATGTACTCGAAGAGAGAGAGCAGTTAGCCCCGAAAACCTCAGACCGCTTCCTCTTATTGAGCAGTGGTTAATAGGCAACGAAAACGAACTTACTTGGAAGACTTCGGACTGGATTATCCAAGAAATCGGCTACGCCTTCGGCAAGGGTAACCGTTCAGGTCATATCCAAGTCGTCAATCGCCAACATTGGCGATAGACAAAGCA
>JACQGS010000176.1 GCA_016199405.1 Chloroflexota bacterium
CAAATCTGTGATGGACTGTGCCTGAGTGCCTTGTGGTAGAAATGAACTTATTCAACATTCTGCGCAGGCAGCGCGGCTGCCTTTCTACCCATTTTGTTCTTACACGTCGTAGTACAAAAAGAATTCGTACGGGTGCGGGCGCAGGCGGACCGGATCGATATCCTTTTTGCGTTTCATCTCGATCCAGGTCTCGATCACATCCTTGGTGAAGACATCGCCCTTGAGCAAAAATTCGTGATCATCTTCGAGCGCTTTGAGCGTCAGTTCAAGCGACCCCGGAACCTGCTTGACGTGCTTGCCTTCTTCAGATTCGTAGAGATCCATATCCATCGGCTGACCCGGATCTATTTTGTTTTGAATGCCGTCCAGCCCCGCCATCAACATCGCGGCGAAGGCGAGGTACGGATTCGTCGTCGCATCGGGCGGACGGAATTCGATGCGCTTGGTTTTCGGATTCGTCGAGTACATCGGAATCCGCACCGCCGCGCTCCGATTGCGTTGCGAGTAAACGAGATTGACGGGTGCCTCATATCCTGGGACAAGGCGGCGATACGAATTCGTCGTCGGCGCGACTAAACCCAGCAGCGCCGGCGCATGTTTCAGCAATCCGCCGATGTACCACAGCGCGGTCTGCGACAAGCCGGCGTACCCTTTTGCTTCAAAGAACAACGGCATCTCATTATTCCACAAACTCTGGTGGCAATGCATCCCTGAACCATTATCGCCGTAAAGCGGCTTGGGCATAAAGGTCGCGGTCTTGTTATGCGCGCGGGCGACGTTTTTTACGACGTATTTGTACATCATCAAATTGTCCGCCATCTTGGTCAGCGATTGAAAGCGCAAGTCAATCTCGCATTGCCCGGCAGTCGCCACTTCGTGATGATGCACTTCGACCGCCACGCCGGCTTCGATCAAGCGCAAGATGATTTCCGAGCGCAGGTCTTGCAGCGTGTCCGCCGGCGCGACCGGGAAATAACCTTCCTTGTTGCGCATGCGATTGCCAAGATTCGGCTTGCCGTTATTTTCGCGCCCGCTGTTCCAAATGCCCTCATCCGAATCAATATAGTAATAGCCGTAATGCTGATTCTGATCGAAGCGGACATTGTCGAAAATAAAGAACTCGGCTTCGGGACCGAAAAAGCTGGTCGTGGCAATCCCGGTCTGCTTTAGATATTTCTCGGCTTTTTGCGCAATATAGCGCGCGTCGCGCGAGTACGGCTGCCGCGTGAGCGGATCCACCACATTGCAAACGAGACTCAACGTCGGAATCGCGCACGCCGGGTCAATGACCGCCGTCGTGGCGTCCGCGACGAGCAGCATATCGCTCTCGTGGATGGATTGAAAGCCACGAATGCTCGAGCCGTCAAAGCCGATGCCGTCGCTAAAGAGGTCTTCGCTCAATTCGCCAGCGGACATGGAAAAATGCTGCCACATGCCCGGCAGGTCAATGAACTTGACATCCACGATCTTGAGATTCTGCGCCTTGCACAATTCGATCACTTGCTTCGGCGTCGTGATCGGAATCGGCTCGCTCTTGTGACCATTGCCCGACAGTTCAAGTTTGGGCAGGGTCGGCGTCATGATTTCTAATGCGTTCATAGTTCCTCCTTTTGGGTTTTTTCTTGCAGTACAAGTTAGAGTGGAAGGGCAGCCGCGCTGCCCGTCGCCGCCCAGCGCGGCTGGGCTGTTATCCGTTCCGGTTCAGACAAACATCGTTTGCATCACTTGCCACGCGAGACCGATACCTAAAATTCCAATCGCCGCGCTGGACGCGATAGAAATCCATCGCGCGGCGGGCACCGGAAGCGCGCGCCGCGCCACCCCGATCAAAAGAGCGATTCCGACTGCATACGCCGCGCACACTCCAAAGAAACTGACGAAGAACAATGCCATCGCGGCGCCGGATTCCATCGCGCCGGATGCGGCGAGTGCGCCGCCGAGCGATAGCCAATAACCGATCGCCCAGGGATTGGTGAGCGAAAGGAACATCCCGGTCGCGAACGCGCCGCGGGCATTTGTTGGCTGAATGTTCGAGCGGGTAGATAATCGGGCTGGTGCGAGTTCCGCGCGGATGCCGGTGATCGCGAGATAGAGGAGCAAGAAAACGCTGAACACTCCGAGCGCGTGTTGCGTGAGCGGGTTTTGCGCCAGCATCGCCGCGCCGGCGAGCGCCAGCAAGCAGTACGTCGCGTCGCCGATGAGCGAGCCGAGTTGTACGCTCAACGCCGCCGGAAAGCCGCGCGCGATGCCGCGGCGGAACGTCTCAGCCGCGACGATTCCCGGCGGCGCGGCAAAGGCGAATCCCATGACGATTCCCAAACTGATCAGGTTCAACATTACTCCATTCCAGCGAATGCGATTGAAGTAACAGTTCAGCCCAGTGTCATTGCGAGCGGTTTTCCCTGGCACGCGTATCCGCCAGGGCAAGTGTGCGAAGCAATCTCGATTCCAAGTCGGAGATTGCTTCGTCGCAAACTGCGCTTCTCGCAATGACAACTGAACGCTTTCTACGCTTGAAAAACAAAAAGACCCTCGGAGATCGCGCGGAGCGATGTCCAAAGGGCCTCTGGGCCTTGCAAATGAACGCTTCATTGCGTTCGCTTTATTCAGTTTACTGCCGCGAGTATACTCTGGAAAAATATAATTGTCAAATCGCAATTCGAGTTGACATTGTTCACGCAGGCGGTGGTATTCTTGTTCTTTGCTATGGACACCAAAGCCGCGTCGCCGGGGCGGGTTGTCATTCCCACTCAATCGTCCCCGGCGGCTTGGACGTGATATCGTACACCACGCGATTGATGCCGCGTACCTGATTCACGATGCGCGCGCTCATCTCCGCCAGCAACGCGTGCGGCAGCCGCGCCCAATCCGCCGTCATCCCATCCTCGCTCGTCACCGCGCGAATCGCCAACACATTTTCGTACGTGCGCGCGTCGCCCATCACGCCGACGGTTTGGATCGGCGTCAGCACGCAAAAATATTGCCACACCGTAAAATCCAAACTGGCTTTTTCGATCTCCTCGCGCACAATCGCATCTGCCGCGCGTAAAATCGCCAGCCGCTCCTCCGTGATTTCGCCGATGATTCGCACCGCCAACCCAGGACCTGGGAAGGGCTGTCGCTGCACGACGCGATCAGGCAATCCCAGTTCGCGCCCGACCGCGCGCACCTCGTCTTTGAACAACATCCGCAGCGGCTCGAGCAACTGGAACGGCAGCGTCGTGGGCAAGCCGCCGACATTGTGATGCGATTTGATATTGTGCGCCGCGCCGCCACCCGCCCGCGCGCTTTCGATTACGTCGGGATAGAGCGTCCCTTGAGCGAGAAATTTATGCGCGCCTAACTTGCTTGCCGTCTCATCGAACACGCGGATAAATTCCGCGCCGATGATTTTGCGTTTGTGTTCTGGCTCAACGACACCGTTTAATTTTTGCAGAAACGATTCGCGCGCATCCACCGCCACCAACTCCATCCCCAAACTTTGCGCCAACTCCGCGACCTCCACCGCTTCATTCGCGCGCAACAAGCCGTGATCAATGAACACGCACGTCAAACGCCCCCCAATCGCGCGCCCGATCAGCGTCGCGGTCACCATCGAGTCCACGCCGCCGCTCAGCGCGCATAGCACGCGCGCGTCGCCTGTCCTCGTGCGAATATCTTCCAGCGCCATCTCAATAAATGTCTGTGGCGTCCAATTCGCGCGGCAGCCGCAAACGTCGAGCAGGAAATGTCCCAGAATTGTTTTGCCGTCGGGCGTGTGCGCCACTTCGGGATGGAATTGCAGACCAAAGATTTTGCGCGCGGGATCGGCAATCGCCGCGTACGCACAGCCATCGGATTCGGCGAGCGGGATAAATCCGCGCGGCAGGTCGAGCACGCTGTCGCCGTGGCTCATCCAGACAGACAAGAGATTAGGTAATTGAGAGAATAAGAGATTGGCGTCAAGAATTTTGATTTCGGCGGGACCAAATTCGCGGCGCGTTGAACCCTGCACGCGTCCGCCCATTTCGTGCGCGAGCAAATGCATGCCGTAGCAAATCCCTAGGATCGGCAAACCCAGGTCGAGCAAAAAACTTGGCAAGCGCGGCGCGCCCGCATCGTACACGCTCGCGGGTCCGCCCGAGAGGATGACGCCGCGCGAATCGAGGCGCGAGATCTCATCGCGCGCGACCGTAGGTGGAAAGACTTCGCAGTAGACTTTCAGTTCGCGCACGCGCCGCGCGATGAGCTGCGTGTACTGCGAACCGAAATCAATGATGGCGATAGAGTCTCGCATGTTCATATGGTCTATTTCTTATTGCGTGCTACGTATTGCGTTTCGAGTCGCCTATCTATCCACTTGGATTATTGTGTAACGAAAATCCCCGTAACTCTTCGCACTTGGTCGAGAGTAATCTTCCCAATGCACCTTGTACGTTCCTCTCAATTCAAGCGCGCTCTCTCTGCCGCGCATTGTTCCTTGCCCTGCACCTGCACCCCACTTCAGATTGCCATGCAGAGTCCGTCCGTTATCAATGCGGAAATCCGCATCTACTGGTTGAGCTTCTCTCGACTTTCCCCAGTATGAACTATCATTCGTCAGCAAAATTGCGTAGCGATAGCATTTTTCTCACCCAACACGATCTGCTCCAACCGTTGAATGTCTTTGATGAAATCGTATCTGCCAAGGTCTTGGGCACTTTGGTCTTTCAATGCGAATTGCTCATCGCCGAGTCGCAGTGACAAACCGCGTGTTTTGTATTTCAATTCGATAGCAAGAATATCAGCTTCTCTAATCACCAATATGTCCAAATGGAGTTGGTTATTTCCTGAGAGAAATGGACGCTCCAGTCGGATTGAAGCAGTGGGGAATCGTTGATGAATTTCCCAAGCAAAGGCATGTTGAAAATCTGCCTCTGAGTGGAAGACGGGTCTGTATTTACTGAGTGTGTTCAGACTTTCGGCAATGGGTGACATAGCTCGATTCTCCTGACAAAGAGATGACTGGGAACTCTACGCAATACGCACCACGCACCACTCATAGCACTTCGACATCATGCGCCATGGATTCTTTCAACCCCGCGCCCGTCATTCGCACGAACACGGCTTTCGCGTTCAATTCCTCGATCGAATGCGCGCCGCTGTAACTCATCCCCGATTGAATTCCGCCGACGAGCTGCATCAACACCTCGCGCACGCTGCCGCGATAAGGCACCGCCGCTTCCACACCCTCGGAAACGTACTCTTCGATTTCTTCCTGCGTGATCCACGCGTCGCCCTCGCGGCGTTTGCGCGCGAGATTCGCGCCGAGCGACGCCATCCCCTGCGAAACTTTGTAGCGGTGCCCCTTGCGCGTCATCATCAACCCAGGACTTTCGTCCGTCCCCGCGAGCAAACTTCCCAGCATAACTGCTGACGCGCCTGCGGCAAGCGCCTTGACCGCATCGCCCGATTGTCGCACCCCGCCATCCGCGATGATCGGAATTTTTGCGGCGCGCGCTGCCTCGCTGCATTCGATGATCGCGGATAACTGCGGAACGCCCGCGCCCGCGACGACGCGCGTGATACAGATCGAGCCCGAACCAACGCCCACCTTCACCGCATCTGCGCCCGCATCGATCAAACGCCGCGTGCCGTCCGCCGTCGCGACATTGCCGCCGATAATTTGCGCGTCGGGAAAGCGGCGACGAATCTCGCGAATCATTTCGATTTCCAAAGTTGAATCGCCGTGCGCGATGTCCACCACGATGCAATCTGCGCCGGCCTTCAACAAACATTCGACGCGTTCCAATTCTTTGCCGCGCACCCCCACCGCCGCGCCAACCGCGAGCCGTCCGCGCGCATCTTTCGTCGCGTTTGGATATTGCGCGATCTTCATGATGTCTTTGAGCGTGATCAAACCAACCAGGCGTCCCTGCTCGTCCACGAGCGGCAATTTTTCGATGCGATGCTCGTGCAAAATTTTTTCTGCTTGCTCGAGCGTCGTGTTCGGCGGCGCGGTGAAAACCTTGCGCTGCATCACATCCCCAATCGGCTTGCTCTCGTTTCCCTCGAACAACAAATCGCGCGTCGTCACAATCCCAACGATGTGCTTCGTTTTATCAACAATGACAATACCGCCCGTGCCTGTTTCCTCGACGAGACCGCGCGCATCGCCAATCGTGTGATCGGTCGTGAGAGTAATCGGTTCGTCCACCACAAACGATTCCGCTTTTTTCACGCGGGCGATCTGCTGAACCTGTTGCTCGATCGGCATGAACCGATGAATGATGCCGATGCCGCCTGCGCGCGCCATCGCGATCGCCATTTCGCTTTCGGTGACCGTGTCCATGTTGGCGGAGACGATCGGAATTTGAAGCGAGATTTTCGGCGTGAGCCGCGTTTGGGTCGAGAGTTTGCGGCGCGATTCCACATCGGAATGCTGCGGCGCAAGCAAAACATCGTCAAAGGTCAATCCCAGTTCGGGTAGAATTATCACATGCACCTCTCAATGGGACACTGATTAACGCAGATAAACACAGATAAAAAATCAGTGTGAATCAGTGTTTATCCTCAAGTTTCGCATGAATTGAATGGTCGAATGCTGAATTATCTGCTATGCTATGCGGCATGGCAGAGATGCAGAGCGGTTCCATTCAACACGAACGGGTTGACGA
>JACQGS010000177.1 GCA_016199405.1 Chloroflexota bacterium
CGATGCGCCCTTATTTTGTGCAAGCCGCGCGCGTCGCGGTCTTGGGGCGGGATGAACGCACCGGTTTGCAAGTCTGGAGCGCGACGCACGGCTATCCCGGCGATTTTGTGTATCGCGAATTTCATCGCAAGGACGCGCACAGCGGTTTGCAATATTGGCGCATCACCGACGCACACGCGGATTTGGGGCAAAAAGAAATTTACGATCCCGCCGCGGCGTTGCAACAAGCCCGCGCCCATGCCAATCATTTCGCCGACACCGTCACACAACTCGCGCGCGCGTATCACGATCAAACGCATGCGCACGGCATCGTGCTGTCGGCGTACGATACCGAACTGTTTGGGCATTGGTGGTTCGAGGGCATCGAGTGGTTGAAGCAAGTCCTCAAACGCCTCGCGCAAAGTCAAGACGTTGAGTTGACGACCGCGCACGATTATTTGCGCGCGCATCCACCGACTGAAGTGCTCGCGATTCCGGAATCATCGTGGGGCAGAGGCGGCGATCATTCCACGTGGCTCAATCCCGGCACCGAATGGATGTGGCAACTGATCCGCCCCGCCGAGCGCGCGATCGAAGCGCTCGTCGCAAAATTTCCGGACGCGCGCGGCGATGTGCTGACGACGCTCAATCAATGCGCGCGCGAATTTATTTTGTTGCAATCCTCCGATTGGCAATTTTTGATTTCGACCGGGCAAGCCAAAGAATATGCGACCAGCCGGTTTCAACAGCATCTCGCGCGCTTCAATCATCTGTCCGCGATGACGCACCGCGTCGCGGCAAACGGCTTGAGCGACAGCGACCGGCGTTTTCTCGACAACGTCGCGCAACTCGACAATCCGTTTCCGAATTTGGATTACCGCGTCTTTGCGGCGCGCGAAGGCGCGAATGCTAATACAATGCAAAATAGTTTAGGACGCGGATGAACGCGGAAAAACCGGATTTTTTCTTATCCGCGTTGATCCGCGTCCCAATTCCTTGAAATGGATTCAAACGCAATTCAGACTCAACCGCAACGCCTCACGTTCGCGACACCCATCTGGCTGACGCCGACGCTCTTTGGCGCGTTCGCGATTGCCAACGGCATCCTGCTCGACTGGCTCTTCGCGACGATCAACGCGTGGATCGTTCTCGCGGCAACGCTCGCAGAAATTTTCGCGGTATTTTTTCTCTTGCGTCGCCGGCATTGGGTAGAAATCGAACGCGATGACGCGGAATTATTCGGATCCTTGCTAATCGTGATCGCGGTTGCCGCGTATTTGGTTTATCCGTCGCTGCCGGGGCTACTGCCGCCGGCGCGACATTTTGACGCGGTCAATCACACAGTCCTCGCGCAATTCATTTCTGAAAACAACGCCTTGCCGCGCAATTTCACCGGCGGCGTTCCGCCGTACTTTATGAGCGGCTATCCCGCCGGCGGGGCGTTGTTGGGCGCGCTCGTTTCCAAATGGCTCGGCACTCTGCCGATCCAAACGATTCATCCGCTCATTTCATTTATTCTCGCGCTTGCCGCCGGGCTTGTTTTTCTTTTCACGCATCACGTGCTACGCAACACGCCACACACCACACGCCACAAGTCACAGGCGGTTCCGATTGCCTTTCTCTCGACCTTTCTCCTCTTCACCGCGTGGGCATACTTTCCCGGCTCGGTCAACGACCGCTACTTTTACGCGCAGAACATTTCGCAGTATTTCGCGCTCGCCGCGTTCTATTTTGCGTATCGCTACCACAAAGCGCGCGGCACGCTCTGGCTCGCGCTCATGCCAATCGCGATCAGTCTCGTTCTCGTCAGCCATCCGACGCCCATCGTCGCGCCGATGCTCGCAGCATTTATCGCGATCCTCGCATACCCGCACACTTCCATGCGCAACAAACTCACCCACGCTGTTATTCTCGCGCTCGGTCTCGTCCCCGTCGCGATCATCTACGTCATTCCGCATTTTGCGCAATGGGTCGCACTGACCGGTTATGGCGAGGCATCGCCGTTCGATGTGGAATCGATTGGCGTTCTGTTGCCGGCGCTCGCGCTCATTGGCGCGGCAATCGTTTGGCGAACGCGCGAGCGCGGCGCGTTTGGCTTTATCGTTTTTCTGATCGCGTGCGTGATGGCGCAGCCGTTCGTATTATTTCTGGCACGATTTTTCTTGCCGGCAATCTCGCCGTACTATTTCGAGAAATCGGTTTATCTTTTGGTCTATCCACTCGCTATACTCGCGGCACTTCCCATTGCAAGTATCACGCATCACGCATCACGCCTTACGCTTCACGCTTTCCGCTTTCAGCTTTCCGCTTCGCGCTTCATTTGGCTTTTCGCTTTTAGCTTTGCGCTTTTGGCTTTTATCTTCTTTCCGCCCCGTCCCTTCGCGCCGCTCACACTGAATGAGCTGAAAATCGCGCAATGGGCAAAACAAAATCTCGCCGCGCAAAACATCGCGGTCGTCAGCGGCATTCGCGAAGACGCGTATTGGGTGTACTGGCCCCTGCTCGGCAAGAGTCCGTCCGATCCGGCGACCGCCGCCGCGTATCATTTAGGCGCGATGACCTACGCCGAATGGCGCGGCAACCCGGGTGAACCGGATTACGCGATCATTCGCAATCTCGCGCGCCAACCGAACGACAGCACGGTGCAAGTGATTCAGCAAATCGGCGAGAGCGCGATTTTGCGCAAGCCGCGCGAACGCGCGGCAGAAACTCCGCTTCCAGAATTCAAAAGTGATTATCAAGTTGGTGACATGTTCAAATTGATCGGCTATGACGCGAGCGACGGCTGGACGCGTGGCGCGGCAATTTCGCTTCGCCTGCATTTCCGCACACTGCAATGGCCCCCCACGCGCACGGGAATGTTTGTGCAGATTCTCGATTCGACCGGCAATGTCGTCACGCGCGGCGAGCGCGAAATTTTCAATGCCGCGTACCCGACCGAACGCTATCCGCTCGGCGCGACATTGATTGATGAATGGAAATTCGATCTGCCGCGCGAGGCACTGCCGGGAGACTATTCCATCGAGATCGCGTTTTACTCGCAACTCACCGGCGATCGCATCGAAATCGTCGGCGCAATGCGTCGTGATCAAATTGACTTGCGCGGGTTTCGCTCGGATAATTAGGACATGACGCGACGCATTTCGCTCAATACCCTCTCGGCAATTCTGGTTTTCGTTGCCGCTGCCGCGATTTACATCCGAACCGCCGCGCCCACACTCGGCGGCTCGTTCGACAGCGAAGAATTCCAGTACGTGGCGTACACGCTTGGTATCGCGCACGCGACCGGCTATCCGCTCTATCTCCTCCTCGGAAAAATTTTCATCACGCTTGCCCCATTCGGCAACGTCGCGTATCGCATGAATCTTTTCACGGCGCTCTTGGGCGCGGGCGCGGCGACGCTCATTTATCTGATCGCGCTGAAACTGACCGCGCGGCGCGCCGCGTCCATCGCCACCGCCGCGCTCTTCGCGACGAGCGCCGCAGTCTGGCGGCAATCGGGCGCCGCATCGGTCGGACCGTTGACGATGCTCTTTATGGGCGCGGTCGTTTATGCCATGCTGTTATGGTACGAGCGCCGCGTGTCACTCGCGTTCGTCGCGTTCGTGTTCGGGCTGGCGCTCACGCATCACCATTCGATTCTTTTGTTTCTGCCTGGAATTGTTTTGTTTATCTTGCTCGTTGATTTCAACATCCTCCGCCGTCCGCGCGAATGGATCCGCACATTCGTCTGGTTTGCAATTCCGCTATTCATGTATCTCTATGTCCCGCTGCGCGGAAGTCTCTCCGAGTGGTACGATAACACACTCGAAAGTTTTGCATCCGAAGTCCTCGGGACGGATGCGGGCGATTTTGTGCGAACGTCGCAAGTCGAATTGCTTCAAGCCAGCGCGACGCTGATTAATTACATTTCTGCATCAGTCACCGCGATTGGATCGCTGGTGATGCTAATCGGAGCGGTCAGCGTTTTTCCACGCCTCAACCGCTGGCGAACTGATCTCCAAGATTCTAAAGTCGCTTTGTTTTTCGCGCTCAGCACGTGCTTCTTCGTCGGGATTGGTCTGCTCTACGGCGGCGAGCCCGACCGTTATCTGGCGCTGCCGTTTTTCTTTATCGTTTTTTGGTTCGGCATCGGCGCGGCGTTTCTGCAAAACCTCGCCGCGTCGCGCCCCGCGCCACGCGCCCGGCTCGTCGCGCAGTTGACAATCGCGCTGCTTGCCGCGCTCCCGATCGTTTTCACGGTCCGCGATAATTTCCGTTACGCCGATTGGAGCGCGTACGACCGAATCTACAAACAGTGGGACGAAATTTTCACGCTGCCCATTCCACCAAGCGCGACCCTCGTCGGCAACTGGGGCCAGATCAACGCGATGCGCTATTTACAACGCGTTGAGAATCGCCGCGCGGATTTGCAGGTCGTCGGCACGCTATACGATGCTGCGCCGCAAACGCAAGCCGCGCGCGACGCGCTCGCCGATGGGCGCGCGATTTTTCTCGCGCCGAGCATTCCATTGCCGAACGGCACATTTCGTTATTCCGTTTTGGGTTCACTGCTGCAAGTGCGCGATGCCGCGGATATGCAAATCCTTCCACCCAGCCGCGCCGAAAAAAACATTCGCGTGTCCGACGCGCTCACGTTGGCTCATTACGATCTTTCCGTGGCGCTCGAACCGTACGCGCCGGGCGCAAGCGTCTTACTTCAGCCGAACCGCACGGTCCGCGTCAACGCGCTTTGGCGCGCGGAAGCGCGCGGGCGGGATGTTACGATCCGCTTGCAACTTTTGGATCCGGCGGCGCGGATCGTCGCACAAAATGATTTTTCGACCGTGCGCGGGCTGGAGCCCGCTTCACGTTGGGATCGCGGCGAGTACGTTAGCGATGTGTACAATTTTCTAATTCCCGGCGGATCGCCACCGGGAAATTATTCGCTTTACCTCACCGTACTCGATACTGCCAAGACGCCGCTCGGCGAACGGCTGAATATTGGCAACCTCAACGTCGAACGCGTCACGACGCTCTCCCGCGAACAAATTTTTATACAACACCCGTTGGATGCAACGATTAATTCTCAACTCGCGCTGTGGGGCTATGGCGCGCCGGATCAGGTCGCCGCCGGCGAGGCGCTTCAATTCAATCTGCTGTGGGCAGTCTTGGACAAACCAAACCCGGACTTGGAACTGAACCTCACATTGGAAGATTCAGCCGGGAATACAGTCGTGGATTCGCGGCGGCAGTTCGTCGCGTTTTATCCAACGCGCGCGTGGCAAGCCGGCGAGAAATTGAAAGCCTATTATGATCTGCGCGTGCCGAGTGACACGCCCGCCGGAATTTATTCGCTCTTTGTGCAAGTGGGAACGATGCGCGTCGGTATCACCAAAATGACAATTACGAATTTCAAATAGACAAATCTTCCGAATTCGAGTAAGATGGTTTCGCATGACCCTTGGTCTCAAACCCGTTCCGGCAGAGCGCTGGAAAAAATATCTCAGCGACTACAACGAAGGGCTTGGACTCGTCTACGAAAGACTCGTCCTCAACGATTATCTCGAACGAATCGCCCGCCAATATCACATTCAATCTGTGCTCGAAGCGCCGGTCTACGGCATGGCTGGCGTCAGCGGCATCAACAGCGTCGCGTTGGCGCGGCGCGGCTGCACCGTCACGCTCGTGGACGATAATTCCGAGCGCCTCGCCGGCATCGAACGCATTTGGAACGAACTCGATCTTACCGCGCGCTTTGTCGAACATCCCGATTTTGCACGGCTGCCCTTTCCAGATGCATCGTTTGATCTAGCATGGGAATGGGCGGGGCTGTGGTATCTTGCCGACGCTGAAAAATTAATTCATGAGTTGGCGCGCGTCTCGCGCAATTTGATTTTCATCGCGATGCCGAACCGCGCACAGGTCGGCTATTTGCTACGCAAATACATTCTCGAACGCGATTTTGTCGATTACGTGGATGAAGCGTGGGCGGACATGCGGAAGATCAAGCAGAGCTTGAGAGATTCGAAAGTAGAGATTGTGGACGAAGGTGTGCTCGATGTGCCGCCGTGGCCCGATACGGTGATGCCGGCGGCGCAAGTGCTCGCACGGCTTGGCATCCAATCCAGAAAACTCGATGCGCAATTTAGCGGTGACGGCTGGCAGTGGAGCACGATGGATTATTATTCCGGCAGGCGTCCCGAGTTACGTGCCCAGATCGAACGCTATATGTTTTTGGAACGCGCGCCGCTGCCGTGGCAGATCAAAGCGATTTGGGCGCATCATCGCTACGTATTGGCGAAAGTGAGGAAACCAAAATGAGTGTCGCAACGACTGCACCTCCGAAAACACAAGCCACTATAATCTATCCCGAATCGGATGGAAAACCCACGACTGAAACCGACAAACATCGCCGCGAGATGACCGCCATCATTGAAGCGCTCTATGCTTTTTTCAACGACGCGCCCAACGTATACGTTTCTGGCAACTTGATGCTGTACCATGAAGAAGGCAACCCGTCCGCATCGGTCTCGCCTGACGTGTTTGTCGTCAAAGGCATCAGCAAAAAAGAGCGCCGCGTCTACAAACTCTGGGAAGAAGGCAAAGCACCCGACTTTGCGCTCGAAATCACTTCGTGTTCGACGCGGCTGGAGGATTTGGGTAACAAGCGCGCGCTCTATGCAAAGTTGGGCGTTCAAGAATATTTTATCTACGATCCGCTGGAAGAGTACCTGACGCCGCGATTACAGGGTTATCGCTTGAGCGGCGGCGAGTACGAGCATTTGCGCGCGGACGCGGCGGGAAGATTCCATAGCAACATTCTGAATCTGGATTTGCAGATTGTAAAAGGCGACTTGCGCCTTTTCAATCCACGCACAGGCAAATATCTGCTGACGCCGCTGGAAGCGCAGGAAGCCGCCGCCGAAGTGGAACACTTGCGGGAGGAATTGAGAAAACTTCAACGCTGAGACTGCGCCGTGCCATCCGAAATCCGAATTCCGAAATCCGAAATTAGCATCATCATTCCGGCTTACAACGAAGAAGCCAGCATCGCAGGCGTTCTCGATTCTCTGCGCGAATGGCGCGAGCGCGCGGAAGTCATCGTCATTGATGACGCCTCCACCGATCGCACCGCCGCGATCGCGGAAACTGCCGGCGTGCGCGTTCTCAAGCATTTGCACAACAAGGGCTATGGCGCCGCGCTCAAGACCGGCATTCGCGCCGCCGCCGGCGACGTCGTCGTGATGATGGACGCGGACAGCGAACATAGCGCGGCAGAGATTCAGCGTTTGGTTGACGCGCTGGGCGATTACGATATGGTCGTCGGCGCGCGCGGCAAAGGATCGAATGCGCCGCTCGTGCGGCGGCCGGGCAAATGGATTTTGGGCAAAGTGGCGAACTATCTCGCGCAGACCAAGATTCCGGATTTGAATTCCGGCTTTCGCGCGGTACGCACGCGCGTCGCGAAATTATTCTTGCACATTTTGCCCAACGGCTTTTCGTTTACCACCACGCTGACGCTGGCGTTATTCAAAGAGGGCTATAACACCGCGTACGTCCCGATCACGACCCGCCCACGCGTTGGCGCCAGCACGGTGAACCCGATCCGTGACGGTATCAACACGATCATGCTGATCATCCGCGTCGTCGCGCTGTTCGATCCGCTCAAGGTTTTCATGCCAACGAGCGTCGTCCTGTTTTTGATCGGGGTCGCGTATTGGATCGTGTCGATCATTTTTCGTTTGAATCAGCGCATCGATCCGGCATTTCATATTCCTTCGGGCGCCGTGATCGTGCTCGTGTCGAGTGTGATCGTTTTCATGTTCGGCATTCTCGCGGATCAAGTCAGCGCGATTCGGCGCGAAAAGTATGAATAGTCGCAAGCAGCAAGTCGCATCTTGCAACATGTGTGACTTGCGACCTGAGACACGAAGTAGGAGAAGCAAATGGCTCTAGGCACGTATGCGAACATCGCCAAAGCGATCGTCAATAACAAAATTGGGCGCGTCGAACTGCCCAGCATGTGCACGTTCATCGTAACGTGGCGCTGCAATTTGCGCTGCTTTATGTGCGACGTGTGGAAGAAAACCGATCACGACGATATGAGCGTGGATGAAATTCGCGCGGTCTTTAAGCAGATTCCGCATCTCGATTCTTTGCGCCTCACCGGCGGCGAG
>JACQGS010000173.1 GCA_016199405.1 Chloroflexota bacterium
CGAATGCCTCGCCCCTACGGGTACGCACACACCCACGCACTCTCATCCTCACGCACCCCACGTTTTTGCCTCTCCGCGTTCCTATGCTACAATCCTGCTCGTTCCAATGAGAAATCTCTTAATCTCTCTATCTCTCCTACTCGCCGCTATCTTCCTGCGCCCCAACATTCCACTTGCAAACGCCGCGCGTTCGCCACTCGTGCTTGCGTTCTATTACGCGTGGTTCGATGAGAATACGTGGAAGCCGCAAACCGTCGTGGATTTCCCGAAAATTCCGTACACCTCCAAAGCGAGCGAGCAGATCGCATATCACATCTTGCAGGCAAAGACTGCTGGCATTGATGCATTTGTCGTCTCGTGGTGGGGGCGCGGCAATCCGACCGAAGATAATTTCAAAATCGTCCTCGATCAAGCCCAGCAGGTCGGCTTCAAAGCCGCGATTGATTTCGAATTGACGTCGCCGTTTTACAAAGGGCTGGACGACGCGGTGCGCGAATTGCAGTACGCGCAGAATGTGCTTGCCAAACATCCGGCGTATCTCAAAGTGGACGGCAAGCCGGTCATTTTCTTTTGGCGCGAGCAATTGTATTCCGTGGACCAATGGGCGGCGGTGCGCGCGCAAATTGATCCCAATCACAATTTCATTTGGATCGCGGAAGGGATTGACGAATCGTACCAGCGCGTTTTCGACGGGCATCATTTGTATATGGTCGCGTGGGCGAAAAATGTAACCGCCGAATTGAACAAGTGGCCCCGCCGCGTCAAAAAATTCGGGCAGGAAAAAATTTGGGTTGCGACGGTCAACCCCGGCGCGGACAATCGCAAAGCCGGTCAGGCGGAACTTCTCGTGCGCGATCGCGAGAACGGCGCGTTTTATCGCGAGATGTGGAAAGCCGCGTTTAGCACATCGCCGGATTGGATCATCATCAACAGTTGGAATGAATGGGTGGAAGGCACGATGATCGAGCCGAGCGTGACGTATGGCGATCTCTATCTCAACATCACGCGCGAGTTTGCCGCGATTTTTCACGCCGGACTGCCGCCGCCTACGCCGACCTTTACCGCGACGCCGCGCCCGACCGCCACAGCCCTCCCGACGCGCACGCCGACGATTACCCCCACGCCCACGATTACCCCCACGCGTTTGCCGACGATCGCCGCGCCGGAGGTTTTGGCGGACCCAGAATCAGAAATCATTCGCGCGAGCATCGTCGTTTCCGGCACTTTACGCGTCCGCGCGGAACCGAACACGAGCGCGGCAATTCTCGGACGTTTGCGCGATGGCGCGGCGGTCTTTTTGGTCGGCCGCGATGAATCGAGTCAGTGGTGGCAGATCGCGTATCCGAATTTGAGCGGCAGGGGTTGGGTCTCGGCAGATTTTGTGAAAACCGATAGCAACGCCGATACGCTCTCGATCACAAACGGCAGCGCGCCCGCCGCGACGCCGACCGCGATGCCAACACCCGAACCGGAAGTGGCGGAGACGCAAACTCCCGCGAATAACATTCCGTACGTTCATTCTGCCGCGCCGTTCAATTTGATGTCGCCGCCATGAACATGAAACGATGACAGCAACTCCAACGCCGGACAAAACGCCCTATCTTCCCAAACCAGAATTGATGAAATAAGCGCGTCACGCAATACGCAACACGTAACACGCAATGCCATCCCTCGATCAAGACATCGCGAAAATTCTCATCACGCGCGAAGCTCTCAGCCGCCGCATCGTGGAACTGGGCGAGACGATCAGCCGCGAATATGCTGGCAAAGATCTACTCTTGGTCTGCGTCCTCAAGGGCGGCTTTATGTTTTTGGGCGATCTCGCGCGCGCGATGCATATTCCCCACGCGCTCGATTTCATGGCGATCACTTCGTACGGCGGCGCGCGCACCGAATCTTCCGGCGTCGTGCGCATCTTGATGGATTTGAACGCGAGCATTGAGAATCGCCATGTCTTGATCGTCGAAGACATTATTGATACCGGGCGCACGCTCGCCTACATCATCGAAAATCTGCGCACGCGCAATCCGGCGACGCTGAAAATTTGCACGTTGCTCAACAAGCCGGCGCGGCGGGAAGTCAACGTGTCGGTCGATTATGTGGGCTTTGATATTCCCAACGAGTTTGTCGTCGGGTACGGACTGGATTACAACGAGTTGTATCGCAATCTGCCGTTCGTCGGCGTGTTGAAACCGGAATTGTACGGCGGCGAGGGAAGCCCATAATTGGACGCGGATGAACGCGGATAAACGCGGAAAACGCAGGTAAAGAAGTAATATCCGCGCCGATCCGCGTTTACACTTGCACCGCACGCAAGTGCAGGTGTCCGCGTTCCGAATAGGAGTTTCTGATGATCAGCCCTTCGATGCAAGACGCGCTCAACGGTCAAATCCGCGCTGAAATATATTCGTCGCGTCTCTATCTCTCGCTGGCGGCGGACTGCTATTCGCTCAACCGCATTGGAAATCCGCAATCGGCAATCGGCGATCCATCATCCGCCATCTGAAACACTTGCACCGCACTGCGTGCGTTGCAGTGCAGGTGTCTGCAATTCGAAATCTGAAATCAAAGAGCGCATCTCCGGTTGGAGTGCGCTCTTTTCCGTATATCGCAAATAGAAAAATCCGCGTTCGTCCGCGTTCGTCTGCGTCCGTCCGCGTTCGTCCGCGTCCGATTTGAGTTACTTGGTTTGCTGAATGATCTTCGCGCGATCCAGCAGCCCGTAATTCGCGAGCGTGTGCGTAATTCTCAGATGCCCCGCGCCGCGCGGCGAGGTGACATCTTTTTCGATCACGCGCTCCCATTTCTCGCCGGCTTTCAATGCCCGGCTTTCCGTGCCTAAATCCACTAGGACGCTGCCATCCGCGGCTACGGATTTCACGACGAGCGGCACGTCGTCAAATTTTTCTGCGCTGTTCACGTAATCGCCAAAGACCGGGACGAGCGTTCGCAGCGGCAGCGCGTCGATTGGCGTCAACGTACTGCCAGTGCCGGTGCCCGCCGCGCCGGTGCGGCTGAGCGAAAGACCGAATAATCCGATTTGCCCGCCGCCGAGCTTGACGACCGGCGCTGCTGCGAGTTTCAATTCGCCGCTCGCCGCATCAAACTGATAGCCCGGAAAGTCAACTGCCAGCCCCAGCAATCTGCCCGTTCCATCCACGACGCGCGTGTATTCGATAAAAAGATATTTGTCGCCGGAAATTGCAAACGGCGCGGCGGTCGGCGTCGCAGCCGGAGTTGGAGTTGAGGCGGGCGCGGGTGAACACGCCGTGAGCGCAATGGCAAACGTTAGACAAAGCAGTTTTATGGACATCGGGTTGTTTTGCAGAATTACTTTTGAACACTCAAAGTGCTTTCAGCAATTGCGCGTCTCGCGAAAAATTTCGCGCCTTTCGCGGCTTTCGTGTTTTTCGCGGGGTATGCCGTTCAATCTTGTATCTTCTCCACCGCTTCGCGCACGCGCAGCAACGCCTTTTTGATATTCTCCAGCGAATTCGCATACGAGAAACGCAGATAGCCCTCACCTTGCGCGCCAAACGCGGTGCCGCTCAAACACGCGACGCCGGCGTCGTTCAACAAATAGTCGGCGAGTTTTTTCGAGCCCCAGCCGGTGCCGCTCGTATTGGGAAAGGCGTAGAACGCGCCGCGCGGCTTGAGGCACGTAAAGCCGGGGATCGCGTTCAAGCCGTCCACTATCGTATCGCGTCGCTCTTGGAACGCCGCGACCATTTTGCTCACCGATTCTTGCGGTCCGGTCAATGCCTCAACGCCGGCATATTGCGTAAAACCGGCGACGCACGAGTTCGAATTTGTTTGCAAACGCGCGATGTGCGGCTGCAGTTCCACCGGCATCACGCCCCAGCCCAAACGCCAACCGGTCATCGAATAAGTTTTGCTGAAACCATCCAACATAATCGTTCGCTCCGCCATGCCGGGAATACTCAAGAGCGATGAAAATGTGCCGTCATACAAAACGCGCCAATAAATTTCGTCGGTAAAAACCGTCACGTTGTATTTCTGCGCGACCTCGGCGACAACTTTCAGATCCGCTTCCTCCAGCACGCCGCCAGTCGGATTATGCGGCGAGTTGAGAATGATCAGTTTCGTTTTGTTGGTGACTTGATGGCGGAATTCGTCCGCATCGAAGCGAAAATTATTTTGTTCGCGCAAAAGATAGGGGACGGCGGCGCCGCCGCAATAGTTGATCATGCTTTCATAGATCGGAAAGCCGGGGACGGGATAGAGCACCTCGTCGCCCGGTTCCACGAGCGCGAGGATCGTAAAGAACATGATCGGCTTGGCGCCCGGCGTTACGACGACCATATCTTCCGTCACTTTCACGCCGCGCGTCACGCTGACCTGTTGCGCGATTGCTTGCCGCAATTCGGGAATGCCCGCGCTCGGTGTGTATTTTGTCTTGCCCTCGCGCAACGCGCGCACGCCGGCGTCCACAATATTTTGCGGCGTCGCAAAATCCGGCTCGCCGACTTCCAAATGCACGATGTCGCGCCCTTTGGCTTCCAGCGCGCGCGCTTTGACCAACACCTCAAATGCGGTTTCCGTGCCTAGACGATTCATTCTCTCTGCAAGTCTCACGGTATCCCCTTTTAGAAGTTGGAATTTGGAAGTTGGAAATTAGAAGCTGGATGTCGGATGCGCGATCCAACTTCCAACTTCCAATCTCTAACCTCTAATTTCCAATCTCTAACTGTCGTGTCCAACAACATCGTACTCATTTTTTCGATTTCGTTAACTTGGCGGAGTCCAATGACATCGTACACAC
>JACQGS010000032.1 GCA_016199405.1 Chloroflexota bacterium
GACATGAACTGCTACGATGAGCTGTCGGTTGTTAAGGTACAAAAGGGCTACGATGAGCTGTCGGTTAAAACGCTACGATGAGCTGTCGGTTCGCATCTAGTCGTTTGGATTTGCGCTCCCTGGGATTCAGAAACGTACTTGAGGCAGTCTGTCGCGTCAGCATTTGTGACCGGCATCGTCGTGCCGATTGATGGCGGATTTTCCGCGGATAGCGGGGTGTGATTGGATCGCCAAAGGGCTTGACGACGGAATGCTTTGCCTTATACTTGGATTCCAGAAGGAGAAGCAAATGACCAAGTTGCTTGAGCAAGCGATTGTCGAGGTCGAGAAACTGCCCGAAGACGCGCAGGATACTATTGCGGCAGGTCTTCTGACGGACATGGCGGATGAACGGGCATGGGCGGCGCGTTTTACGGCGACGACTGACCCGCAATGGGACCGTATGGCGGCGATGGTTCGACAAGAAATTGCGGGGGGATATGATGCCGCATGATACCAAAAGCACTTTTATTGTTTGAAACGAGGTGCAATTCGTCCACTATTTACGGAAGACGAACTAGCTGAATGACATCAGCGGATGGAAGCGTTTGAATATTTCAAAGGAAAATAACCATGAACTTGAGCAAATCCCAAAGTGAGCGCATTCACCAAGTCTGGAAAGTCTATGTTTCCAGTGGCGAGAAATTTGTCAATGCAAGCAAGGAATATACTCATCAAGAGTTAGATCAACGCCGCCTTGACACGATCCCAGAGGTGGAGAGTTGGCTGAATAGATTTTTACAAGGAAGCGTGCCCTTGGAAGAGTTCAAAACGGTCAACGACGGGATCAACAAACGAAACCGTTTATGGGGCTTTCAGGCTATCAACGGGCAAATGTTTTTCAATATGGTTACGAACAATAGCGTAGCGGGAAATCGCATGGAAGAATTGGTCAATTTGCTCAAGAAGTCCATTGCTACCCCTGCTTCTTTAAGTGATGCCAAAGCAATCATCAAAACCTTCGAGAGTTTTACAAGAGACTTGGGGCAATACAGCACAGATCGACGCGGTGCGCCCAAAGTAGGTTCTATTCCGTTTTTCCTTTCATACTTTTGGCAAATCCAACAACCTGAGAAATATCCCATTTATTACACCTCGATGGTCAATGCCCTGAGCGAGTTGGATATCTGGTTACCATCGGGCGATATTGCCGATGACTATGTGGCTTTTTATGAACTCAATCACGAAATGCTAAACCTGCTCTCTCAACAGGCAGTCCGTAAGTTACACCTTTGGGATGTCGAGCATGCTTTCTGGTTTCATGGTCAAGTACAAGCGCAGGCAGGTCAAGATGTCGCCATTTCTGCAAAGCCAATAAGTACTAAAGCAGTTAAGGACATTGAGGATGATTTACCGGAAAGCTACATTCCGCCGATTGTGTCCATTCTTCCCAGATTGGCTACAAACGATGAAGTACTGGCAGAACTTTATCGCCGCTCTGGCCGTGCCATTGAAAAGGTTTTTGAAGAGAGATTGGCTATTATTTTCCGTATGCTCGGGTTTGAAACCCAACTATTAGGGCAGGGTCAAGGGCGCGTGCCTGATGGGGTAGCTATTAATCATGAGTATCGATATGCAATTATTTATGATGCCAAAGTGCGACAAAATTCTTACACAATGGGTACGGACGAGCGAGCCATACGAGAATATATTGGCGTTCAGGGAGAACGCTTGCGCAAACAAGGAATGCGCAACTTGTATTTTATGGTGATTTCCAGTTCATTCACAGGAGATCACGATGATGCCATTCGATCTCTGAAAATCGACACCAATGTAAATGAAGTTCTTTTGGTAGAAGTCAAATCTTTGTTGGCAATGCTCGAAGGAAAGTTGCGCAATCCCGCTGTAAGTTTTGGACCTGATGGTATACAGCGATTACTGGCTTCCAGTGGTTTGCTTACCGAAAGCGATGTAAGAGAATTTCTGGAAATATAAAGATCTTGCTATGGTTGGTAAATACACAAGGAGTCTTCGACATCCGCAACGCTGGTGATGCCAGCCATTTCCCAATCTCGTTTTGCCCCAACTCGACGCAATAATGCTTTCCTCTCGCGGCTCCCCAACCAATTCGCTCCAGCCCCATGACGCGCAAAATATTATCGCGCGCGCGTTCGACGCGCAGCCGCTTGCCGGCAAACGCGTCCTCGTCATCATCCCCGACGGCACGCGCACCGCGCCGATGCCGCTGCTGTTCCGCGCGCTGTACGACACGCTTGGGCGCCGCGCCGCGCGGCTCGACTTTCTCATCGCGCTCGGCACGCATCCGCAGATGAGCGATTCAGCGATTGAGAGATTGGTCGGCGTTTCGCGCAGTGAGCGCGCGGAAAAATTTCCGAACGTCGATATTTTCAATCATCGCTGGGATTTGCCGGACGCGCTCCAAACGTTTGGCACGATTTCGAGCGGCGAAATGGCACAGCTCACCGATGGTCTTGTTTCCGAACAAACGACAATTAGACTCAACTCACGAATTACTAATTACGAATTACTAATTATTTGTGGACCAGTATTCCCACATGAAGTCGCCGGGTTCTCAGGAGGAGCCAAGTATTTGATCCCCGGCATCGCCGGCGCGGAAATCATCAACGCGACGCATTGGCTCGGCGCGCTCGCGACGAGTATGCAAACGATTGGCGTGAAAGAGACGCTCGTGCGCCGCGTCATTCATCGCGCCGCGGAATTTGTGCCGACGCCGATTCAATGTATTGCACTTGTGATGCAAGGCGATGCGCTGCATGGCATTTTCATCGGCGATTATCGCGAAGCGTTCGACGCGGCGGCGGATTTGTCCGCGCAATTGAATATCGTCACGGTGCCGCGCGCGTTCCAGCGTGTGCTCTCGATGCCGGCGGAACGCTACGACGATTTGTGGACGGCGGCAAAGGCAATGTACAAAACCGAACCGGTGATTGCCGACGGCGGCGAGGTCATCATCTACGCGCCGCATATTTCCGAGGTATCCTACACGCATGGCGCGCTGATTGACCGCGTCGGCTATCACGTCCGCGATTATTTTGTCAAGCAACCGGAAAAATTTCGCGATGTGCCCGGCGCGATCAAAGCGCATAGCACGCACGTCAAGGGCGCGGGTGAGTACGACGCGGCGCGTGGCGTCGAAGCGCCGCGCATTCGCGTCACGCTCGCGACAAAAATACCGGCGGCGCGTTGCGCGCAAATAAATTTAGGATACGCGGATTATCGGGAAATAAATCCGGACGAGTGGAAGCATCGCGAGAGCGAGGGAATATTATTCGTGCCGCACGCCGGCGAGGTCTTGTATCGCGTGCGGGATGATTTGTAGGGGCGACCCTACATTGGAATGTATTGGAAATAATATTGGACACTGACCCTGGCACTTGCGTAACCGTCAGGGCAAGTGTAAACACAGATTGACACAGATTAATAACCCCAAAAAAATCAGCGTTCATCAGCGTTCATCTGTGTCCCAAACCGGTTTTGTTCTATTCCCGACATTGTCTATTGAAAATCCGCCTTTGGCTTTCTGGCAGACCCGCGTATAATGTGGCGCAAATTCAGAGGAAGTGATGATTGCCGAAGAAATTATCCTAGACCTTGAGCCCGCGCTCGCGCATTTGCGCGATGCCAACGCCACGCTTTCGCCCGCCCTCCTTGCCACTTTCTCCAACCTCAAGAAAACCGATCTCGCCGCGTTCGCCAAAACGTGGCTCACGCTGCCGGCAGAACGTAAGAGCCGCGTCGCGCGTCTCTTTGCGGAACTCGCTGAAGAAAATGCGCGCTTGGATTTCACGCCGATCTTTCGGCATGTGTTGAACGATCCAGACGCGCGCGTGCGGGTGGCGGCGATCGAGGGTTTGTGGGAGGATCAAGACCCGGCGCTCGCGAAAATTTTGATTGGATTTTTACGCAACGATCCGGAGGCGGCGGTGCGCGCGTCCGCGGCGGAATCGCTGGGGCGATTTGTTCTCCTGGGCGAGTACGACCGAATCACGCCCACGCTCGCGGAACGCGTTTACAATGCATTGGTCGAGACCTTTCGCAATTCATCCGAGCCGATGGAGGTGCGCGCGCCCGCGCTCGAATCGTTGGGCTATGCGAGCCGCGCCGACGTTTCGGCAATGCTGAGCGAAGCATACGGCAGCGATGATGCCGCGATGCAGACGAGCGCGATTGCCGGCATGGGGCGCAGCGCCGATTCCAAATGGTGCTCGATCATCACCGGCGAATTGGATTCGCCGGATCCGCGCATGCGGTTTCAAGCCGTGCACGCGCTCGGCGAGTTGGAATGCCGCGAGCCGGTGCGCCGCGTGATCGCGATGCTTGATGATCCGGATCGGCAAGTGCAAATCGCGGCGGTTGCCGCGCTCGGGCGCATCGGCGGAAAATCGGCAAAGCGCGCGCTGACGCGGCTCATTCAATTGGACGATGAAGTGTTGAGCGAACTCGCGCAAGACGCGTTGGAAGAGTTGACCTTTTCGGAAGATGATCTTCCGTTGCTCGCGGTCGGCGAACCCAGCGCGGAGTTGGATGACGAACTGTTTGACGAAGATGAACTGGACGAGTCCGATTCGAGCGAAGTGCCGGACCGATGAATCTGTCCGCGTTGGCAGCGATCCTGGTGAACATCATCGCGCCGATTGTGGTCGTCGCCGCGCTGGGATTTATTCTCGGTCGCGCACTGCAGTTGGATGCGCGCGCGCTTTCCCGTGTCGCCCTCTATTTGCTTGCGCCGAGCATTGTTTTCACTTCCACGTTACACGCGCAGATCGGCGCGGATTTCTTTTCCATCGCCGCGTTTGTTTTGATCATCACCGCGCTCATGGGCTTGCTCACGGCGGCGCTCGCCAAGCTGATGCGCTATGACCAACCGACCGCGAGCGCGTTCGCGCTCAGCACGATGTTTGCGAACGTCGGCAATTACGGACTGCCGCTCGTTCTGTTTGCGTTCGGCGACGAAGGGCTAGCGCGCGGCGTTATTTTTTTTACCGTCAGCGCGATGCTCGGGCAAACGCTCGCGGTCTTCATCGCCTCGCGCGGACGCGCGGAGGCGCGGCAGGCGATTTTGAATGTTTTCAAATTGCCGCTCGTGTACGCATTTTTCGGCGCGCTCGCGCTAAATCAAGCCGGCATCGCGATCCCTGCGCCGCTGACCAAATCGCTCGATCTGCTGGCGGGCGCGGCGGTGCCGGTGATGCTCGTCATTCTTGGGATTGAGCTCGCGCACGTTTCGTTTGCGAATGATCGGCTTGCGATTGGAATTTCGACGGTGGTCAAACTTGTCGTCACGCCGGTCGTCGCGTTTGCACTTGCCGCGTTGATGGGCTTGCAAGGATTGACGCGCGCGGTCTGCATCATCGAAGCATCCATGCCGACCGCCGTTTTGGTTTCGATCCTCGCCGTCGAATTCAAAGCGCGCCCGGAATTTGTAACGGGCGTGGTGCTTGTGTCCACCATCGCGAGCGTGGTGACGTTGACGGTATTGTTGGGGATTCTTTTGTAGAGACGCCCCGTCGGGGCGTCTCTACAAAAGAAAAAACATGTCCGATATTTTTTTCGATCTCGAAACGCAAAATTCAATTGACGATGTCGGCGGGCGCGCGTATTTGGATAAGCTGCGCGTCTCGGTCGCCGTCGCGCTTGACGCGGACACCGGCGAATTCAAAGCGTACACCGAAGCCGATGTGTCCGCGCTCATCGCGGATTTGCGCGCCGCGACACGCGTCATTGGGTTCAATATCAAACGGTTCGATTATCCGGTTTTGAAATTCTACACGCGCGAACGCTTGAACGATTTGTCGACCGTGGATATGCTGGAAGATATTTACAACACGCTCGGCTTTCGCGTCTCGCTCGACGCGCTCGCGCATGCAACGCTCGGCGCGGAAAAAACTGCCGACGGCTTGCAAGCGATTCGCTGGTTCCGCGAGGGCAAACTGTCCGAGTTGCTCGAGTACTGCAAAGCCGATGTCGCCTTGACGCGGCAATTGTTCGAGTTCGGCAGAACGCGCGGGTATTTGAAATTCCTCGACCGGAGCGGGCGCAATAAACAAGTGGACGTGGAGTGGAAATGAAAACGGCTCACTCCCCCGTTGCCACCGCGCGCGCCGGTTCGCGAATCCATTCGCTCCACGAGCCGGCGTAAAGCCGCGCACCCGGCAGCCCTGCATGTTCCAGCGCGAGCAAAATTTGGCATGCGGTCACACCCGATCCGCAATACGTGATGGCATTTTGCGGACGCGCGTTCCCCAGCAATTCCGAAAACTCGTCGCGCAATTCTGCCGGCGCGCGAAAAACTCCTTCGCTTGAAATATTTTTATCGTAGGGCCGATTCACCGCGCCGGGAATGTGCCCGGCGACGGGATCGATCGGCTCTTGCGCGCCGGTGAAACGCGGGCGCAAGCGCGCGTCAATCACGCGGTATGCCGCGTCCGCGCGCACGCGCTCGACTTCGCGCGCATCGGCGAGCATTTCCGCGCGCGGCTCGCCGCGAAATTCGGCGCGGGCGCGTGTTTCGAACTCGCTGCGCGTCGCTCGCTGTTCGCGCGACCATTGCGCGAATCCGCCGTCGAGCACCGCGACGGCGGCGTGCCCGTAAAATCGCAAGAGCCACCACAACCGCGCGGCGTATGCCGCATTGCCGGCATCATACGCGACGACTTGCGTGCGCGCGTTAATTCCCCATGCCGAACAGCGCGCGATAAAATCCTCTGCGCGCGGGAGCGGATGCCGACCGCTCGTCGGTGTGATCGCGCCGGATAAATCGCGATCGAGATGCGCGTAGAGCGCGCCGGGAATGTGTGCGCGCGAATATTCGGCTTCGCCCCACTCCGGCTTGAGCAGGTCAAAGCGGCAATCGATGATCGCGTAATCCGGATCAGAGAGATGTTCTGCGAGTTCGGTGGTCGAAATCAGAGTTGGAAGAGGCATTGGCTTTATGCTCCGGGCGAGAGTAACGGGAAAATCAGATCAGAAGTTGTTTCGATCCGTTCTTTCCGCGTTGATCCGCGTCCCAAAAATCTTGTCGTTGCAAAAGTTTTTCCTAAAACCGCCACGCGACCGCGCTGATGTTGAGCAACAGGATCGCCATCACGACGGCAAACCCCATCGCCATCGCGAGACTCAGCCCGGTTAATAACGCGACTCCGAGCGAATGATTCGCGCCCCGATACATTTGGCGCAAGCCGAGCAAAACGATTCCCATACTGCAGAGACTCGCCAGACACGCGAGCGTCGTCGAGTTGGTGAACTGATCGAACGAGACGCTGCCGAGCGCGCTGGCGTACGCGACCAAGCTGCAGAGCGATGCAAAGAGACTGACGAGCGCGAGGAACAAGGTTTTCGAGAGCGGAAAGAACTGATCGGATGAATTCATGCCACTCCTTTCTAAACCAGCACTGTTTAGGTGTCATTGCGAGCGGTCTTTGCGAAGCAATCTCGATGCCAAGTTGGAGACACCTGCACTTGCGTGCGGTGCAAGTGTTGCTTCGTCGCAAACTGCGCTCCTCGCAATGACAGGTGAATACTTCCTAAACCACAAACACGCCCGGATTCAAAATCCCGGCGGGATCATAGCGCGATTTCAACGCGCGCATCAATTCGATCGACTCGGGCGGATCGCCCCACGCATCGAACGCGCCGCGCAGATTTTCCGGCGCGTGAATCGCAATTGCATAACCGCCCAGCGCGACTGCCGGCGCGCGCAACGTGTCAATCCACGCGCGCGCGGCGTCTGCATTTGCTGGCGATGCCGCCGCGTAAATCAATCCATTCGCCGCGTCGGCAAAAAAGTTTGAGAGTGTCAGAGTGTGTGCGTTTACAAAAGCGGGCAAGTCTTTAGATGCCAAACCGACCCTGATCTGCAATGCGTCCGGCTCGGTTGCCAAAAACTCGCGCCACAAGTCCGTCGCGCTCGGCGCGTCGAGTTCGCGCGGCTCTGGCGCGCCGGCAGCGCGCAGAATCGCGCGCGCTTGCTCGATTTCCGCGCGCACGTCTTCCGCAATGCCTTCGGCGGTGTATGCCAATGCGAAACCAGAATTTCGGATTTCGGATTTCGGATTTCGGAAGTGCCCCAGCACGACACCCGACGCGACCAACGAGTTTTGCGCCAATGCGCCCGCCCATTCCAAACCGCGCGCCAGATCATCTACCCGCGCGATCAGTGTGCGCCGTGCGCGCGGCAACACGGAAATCTTGAGCGACATGTCGGTGATCAATCCAAGCGTGCCGTGCGCGCCGATGAAAAGTTTCGGCAGATCATAGCCGGCGACATTTTTGACGACCGGTCGCCCCGCGCGAATCACGCGCCCATCGCCGAGCACTACCGTCATACACAAAACAAGATCGCGGATCGCGCCGTATCGCATTCGCAACGGCGCGTTGAAATTTGCCGCGACCATGCCGCCGATCGTTGCGTCCGCATACGGCGAAGCGAGCGGTAAGAATTTTTTGTCGCGCGCGAGAAACTCCTGAATCTCGGCGAGCTGCGTGCCCGCGCCAACCGTGATGTAAAGATCGTCGGGCGCGTAGGCGCGGATGCCGGTGAGCGCGGATGTGGAAAGTGATACAGGTCGCGGATTGCGAATCGCTGATGGCAGATTGCCAATCCAGACGGATCGGCGCGCGGCAGAGAGCGCGGCAAACGCGCGCGCGGCTTCGTCCGCGCTCGCCGGCGCGAAATGACTTTCCGGCGCGGGCGCGTCGGCGCGCGGCAATTCGACTTTCGGTAATTCCGCCGGCAACACTTTGCCGGGATTCAGCAACTCGCGCGGATCAAAAATTTCTTTGAGGTCGCGCATTGCGCTCAGTTCTGCCGCGCTGTACATCAGCGGCATATATGCGCGCTTTTCAATTCCGACGCCGTGCTCGCCGGTGATGCTGCCGTCCATTTCGATTCCGACTTGGACCATTTCGCGCCCCGCTTTCAGTACGCGCGCCATCAATTCGCGGTCGTGCGGATTCGGGATCAGGATGAGCGGATGCAAATTGCCATCGCCGGCATGAAAGACGTGCCCGGTTTGCAAATTATAACGCGCGCAAATTTTTTCGCAACGCGCGAGCGCCTCCGCGAGTTTGCTCCGCGGCACCGTGATGTCTACCAAATAATAGGACGGCGCGAGTTTAGTGATCGCGCCGGCAACGCTTCTGCGCGCGTGCCAAATGCGTTCGCGTTCCCCTGCCGTCTGCGCAATGCGAATGCTGCGTGCGCCGTGCGCGTGCAAAATATCCGCGACCTCTTCCATCTGCGCGTCGAGACTCGCCGGAAATCCATCCACTTCGACAATGAGCGCGGCGTGCGCGTCCACCGGCAGTCCGGCGTGCGCGTAATCTTCGACGATGCGCATCATCGCGCGATCCATCATCTCGAGCGTCGCCGGCATCAGCCCGGCAGTAATGACGGCAGAGACCGCGTCGCCGGCTTGCTCGATCGAATTGAACGACGCCATCATCGTTTTCACGCCGGGCGGATTGCGCACGAGCCGCGTAATAATCGCGGTCATCAACGCCAGCGTGCCTTCGCTGCCGACCAGCACGCCGGTGAAATCATATGCCGGCACATCGAGCGCGCGCCCGCCGAGCTGCAGCGCGCGTCCGTCGGCGAGAGTAATTTGCATGCCCAAAACATAATTCGTCGTCACGCCGTATTTGAAGCAATGCGGTCCGCCAGAATTTTCCGCAGCGTTGCCGCCCATCGTCGCCGAGCGTTGGCTCGCCGGATCGGGCGGATAATACAAACCGATTTGCTTGACGCGTTGGTCGAGCGCGAGATTCACAACACCCGGCTCGACGACTGCGACGCGGCTCTGCACATCCAGTTCCAAGATGCGATTCATCCGCGCAAATTCGACGATCACGCCGCCGCGATTTGCGACCGCGCCGCCGGAAAGCCCGGTGCCGGCGCCGCGCGCGATCAGCGGCACATTATTTTCGCTCGCCCATTTCACCAAACGCGCGACGTCGCCGGCATTTTCCGGCAACGCGAGCGCGTCCGGCGTGCCGCGATCCACGCCCGCGTCAATTTCGTACGTGACGAGTTCGACCGGACTGATGGTGAGTTGATTTTGGCGGAGCAGTTTTTCGAGCGATTGGAGTTTGGGTTGAGTTAGCATCGTCACAAGTCGCAGGTCTCAAGTTTCCGCTTTTCGCTTTACACTTTGAGCTTTTCGCTTTCTTCCCCATACGCTTCATCCAACAACTCCACCACATGCGCGACGCGTATCTTCAGCCCGGCGCGGCGCGCGCCATAGAGCATTTGCATGTGGCATCCCGTATTCGTCGTGGCGATAATTTCCGCGCGTGTGCCGGTAACGTCTTGCATTTTCGCGTCGAGAATCGCTTCGGCGGTTTCCGGTTGAACAATGTTGTAAACGCCCGCGCTCCCGCAACATTGTTCCGGCTGTTTCAATTCAATCAGCGCGATGCCGGGAATCGCGCGCAGCAGTTCGCGCGGCTGCCGCGTAACTTTTTGCGCGTTGTGCAGATGACACGATTCGACGTAGGTCACGCGCGCGTTCAACCTGCCGCGCGGAGGAGCAATCAGATTTTCGGCGAGGAATTCGGAAACATCGCGCGCGCGCGCGACGAATTGCTTGGCTTTTTCCGCGTACGCCGGCTCATCGGCAAGCTGATGCGCGTACTCTTTCATTGCCGAGCCGCAGCCGCCGGCGTTGTTGAGAATAAAGACCGCACTCCTCACTCTCGCCCTTCGGGCTTCCCCCTCTTCCCTCTCCTGATTTTCATTTAGGAGAGGGCAGAGGGGGGCAGGGGGGAGTGGGGTGAGGTGGGAGAGGTCGAACGCATCAATATTTTTCCGCGCGAGTTCACGCGCGAGTTTGGCATCGCCGGCGTGAATTGCCGGCGCGCCGCAGCAAGTTTGGGCGCGCGGAAAATGCACAGTAAAGCCGTTGCGTTGCAGAACGCGAATTGTTGCCGCGTTCACGTCCGCGAGAAACGCGTCTTGGATACAACCGTGAAAAAAGAAAACGTCGCCGCGTTTTTCGCCGATTGCCGGCGCGGGCGCGCGATAATCCGCATGGCGCGCCGGCAGCGGCGGCAGAATGTTTTCCATCGCGCGCAAGGAACGCGGCAGAAATTTCAGCGCACGTGTGATGCGCGAAAGCCCCAGTCGTTGGTAGACGCGCAAAATTCGCGCCAGCGCGCGCAAGCGTTCCCGCTGCGGCAGCATTTCGCGCAGCGCGATGCGTCGCACTGCGCGTTCGATCAATCCCGGCTTACGTGCGCGTTCGATCGCGACGCGCGCGGTTTCAACGAGCGCGCCGTATTGCACGCCGGAGGGGCAAGCCGGTTCGCACGCGCGGCAGGCGAGGCACAAACCGAGATGCTCGCTCAATGCCGGATCGTTCAGGGCGATGCGCGATTCCGCCGCTGCGCGCATCAGCGCGATGCGACCGCGCGGCGCGTCCATTTCGGTGCAAAAGACCGCGTAGGTTGGACACGCCGGCAAACACAAGCCGCAATGGATGCATTGCGTCAATAATTTTGTATATTCAGGCGAATCTATTTTCATTCGACAATCCAAACGTACAGCGCGCGCGGTTCGTGCACGCCCAGCGTCAACGTCAATTCAATATCCGCCGTCCGGCTCGGTCCCGAAATGAAAACCAAATAATTGTGTCGTTTGGCTTCAGCAAACACTTGATGCAAATCCGCGCGCAATGCGGACGCGCGCACGATTGCAAGATGCACGCGCGGCAAGAGCGAAACCGCGCGCGGTTTTTCCGGCGACGACAGCAAGCCGAGCGTGCCGGTTTCCGGCAAAAGAAAATCCGCTTCGGTAATGCCGAGATCGGCTGACGCGAGCGCGTGCTTGTCCGCGCCGGGCGGAATAATTTCGACGCCGCGCGCGCGCAGAGTTTCTTGCACACGCCACGCTTTCAACCCGGGCGTCATCCACGTCGCCGCGCGACGAATGCTTTCCGTCTCGATCAATTCAACTAACGCATTCTCGATCTCTTTTTCCTTCACACGCCGCGCACTGCCGGCGAGCGCGTTGATTTCGGCGATGAGCTGGTCAATCTCTGTCGCTTGAGTGCCGGCAACGCGCGCGGGTGGCAGGTCTGTGGGTGTGGGCGTGGGTGTAGAGATTGGAGATTGGAGATTAGAGACACCTGCACTTGCGTGCGGTGCAAGTGTTGGAGATTGCACACTTCGCCTTGTTTTCCACTTTGCGCGAAAAGTTCCGCTAAACGCCGGCAACGCGCGCGCGTCCGTCCAGCGATTCAGCGGCGGCGGCATCGCCTGTATAAAGCCATTCCGCGCGAACGGCGCTTGCAAAATTCGCATCAGCCGCGCGCCCAAGTGGTACAGCCGCGGCACCCGCAAGCCGAGCGCGGCGAGCGGCATCAGCGCGCGCAGAATGGGCGAGACGCGCGCGGACTCGTTCGCATCGCCTTCCGCGACGCGTTGACGCAAATGCAATAGAATTTTCGGGATCGGGATTTTGACCGGGCAAACGTCCGCGCACGCGCCGCAGAGCGTCGAGGCGTACGGCAGATCACGCGCGATTTGCATTCCCAAAAGTTGCGGCGAAAGAATTGCGCCGATGGGTCCCGAATAAACCCAGCCGTACGCGTGTCCGCCGACTTGATTGTAGACTGGGCAAACGTTCAGGCACGCGCCGCACCGAATGCACAGCAGCGTTTCGCGCGCGGCTGGATCGCGAGCAATACGCGTGCGCCCATTGTCGAGCAGGATCAAATGAAATTCGCGCGCGCCAAATTCTGATTCCGTGCGACGCGCTCCCGTGATGAACGAGGTGTAAGTTGAAATTTTTTGCCCGGTGGCGCTGCGCGCGAGCAATTTCAAAAGAACGGTCAGCGCATCCCAGTCCGGGATAATTTATCAATGCCGGAGACCGCGACGTGAATGTCCGGCAGCGTCGTGCACATCCGCCCGTTGCCCTCGTTCGTGACGAGGACGACCGTTCCGGTTTCCGCGACGACAAAATCCGCGCCGGAAATTCCCATTTCCGCATGCAAGAATTCGGCACGCAATCTTTCATTCGCGACTTGGATGAGCGCGCGCGGCTCCGGCGGCGCGGCGACGCCCAGCTTTTGCGCGAACAGATCGGCAATGCCTTCTTTCGTCAAATAAATTGCCGGCGCGATGATGTGCGCCGGCATCACGCCGGCGAGTTGAATAATATATTCGCCGAGATCGGTTTCCAGCGTGCGCACGCCGATTTTTTCGAGCGCGGGATTGAGCGCGATCTCTTCCGTCGCCATGGATTTGGATTTGACGATAGTTTTCACGCCGCGGGCGCGTGCGAGATCGAGAATGATTTGCCGCGCGTGTTCGGAATCGCGCGCGAAGTGGACTTCCCCGCCCGCGCGCGTGACGCTTTGCCGCGTCTGCTCGATTAGTTCGTCGAGATGCTCGACGCCCCAGAGTCGCAAGTCGTGCGCGGCGTTGCGCAGGGCTTCCCACTCCGGCATCTCCGCGACGCGCGCGGCGCGATTGCCAACGAAGCGCCCGGTCGCGCGCTGGAGCGCGAGCGGAATGTTCGGCGGAATATTGCGCGTGTTGCCGCGAAAATCAATCCGCGCCGGCGTTTCACTCATTCGCCAGCACCTCGATCAAATGCCGCGCGCGCACACGCGAATTATTTTTCGTCAGCCCGCCGTTGATGTGCATCAAGCAACCCGGATCGCACGCGACGACGACGTCCGCGCCGCTCGCCTCGACATTTTTGAGTTTCGCCGCGAGCATCGCTGCGCTCACTTCCGGGAACATCACGCTGAACGCGCCGCCAAAGCCGCAACAGGTTTCTTCGTCGGGCGACGGCGCGAACTGCAAATCCCGGACGGCGGAAAGCAATTGCTTGGGCGCGGTGCGGACGTTGAGACCGCGTAGGAGGTGGCAGGACGCGTGATAGGTGACGCGGTGCGGAAAGCGCGCGCCGAGATCGGTGACGTGGAGTACGTCGGTCAAGAATTGCGCGAATTCGTACGTGCGCGCGGCGCGATCGCGCGCGTGCGCGTGATCGCGCGAATCGGCAGGGAAAAGATTGGGGAGATGATGCCGCGCGAAATCGGCGCACGAGCCGGACGGCGCGACGATGTACGCCTCGCTCGCGCCGAACACCTCGAGCCAATGCCGCGCGAGATCGCGCGCCGGCGATTGAAAGCCGCTGTTGAAAAACGGCTGAC
Organism: Chloroflexota bacterium; assembly: GCA_016199405.1. Lineage (GTDB taxonomy): Bacteria > Chloroflexota > Anaerolineae > UBA4142 > UBA4142 > JACQGS01. Next base: position 14,184 of record JACQGS010000032.1, read on the forward strand.
CGCAGCAGGTTTGCTTTGCCGGAAAAGAAACCGCGACACCGAGTTTTTCAAAAATCAGCGTCATTTTCTTCAAGACGTCCGGAAAAAATTGATCGGCGAGACAGGTGATGAAAAGCTGGGCTTGGACCGGCATCGGTCGCGTCTCCACAGGCATGGGGTGAGGTGGCGGATTCAGATTATAGCATCTTTTCATTGCCTCCGCATCCGCGCGCGGTGACGCACTCTGAAAAATGCGTTTGCCCCACATTACCACGCGTGGTATGATGCCGCGCATTCCGAGATCATGGGGGTTTGACGATGAATGCTAACCACGCGGCGCCGCTAAATTTGCGCACGATTGATTTCGTGACGATGAACCTGTACTATCTCGGTTTGTCGGTGATGTGGCAGAGCATCGGACGATTCCTCTTGCAGTCGCTCACGCCTCTGCCCCATATCGCCGGGCGCGACAATGCCGAAGCCGCGCTCGGCGCGATTACTTTCACGGGCTTGCTTATCGCGACGATTGTCCAGCCGATTGCCGGCTCGATCAGCGACAACTTTTCTTCGCGCTTCGGTCGCCGCCGCCCGTTCATGTTCGTGTTCACACTGACCGACCTCGTTTTCCTCGCCGGGATCGCGTTCGCGCCGAATCTCGCCTGGCTCTTCATCGCGTATTGCCTCTTGCAATTCTCGTCCAATCTCGCGCACGGACCTTATCAAGGATTGCTTGCCGATCTCGTGCCGGAAGAAAAACGCGGCATCGCTTCGGGCATTCGTCAATTCATTGACACCTCTGGGATTATCGTCGTCGCGTTGCTGGTGCCCATTCTCATTTCAGGCGCGCGGGATGTGGCGTCCGGCGTCAGCCTCTCGCTCGCGGTCGTCGCGTCCGTTCTCGTCGCGACGATGCTGTTGAACTTCGCCTTGGTGCGCGAGCCCGCCCGCATTACGGCAACGCCCGCGCGCTCTGCGCGTGCCTTTGCGCTTCGCGATTGGCTGCGCGCCGCGCCGCGCTTTGCGCGCGAGTACCCCGACTTTGTATGGCTCATCGCCACGCGTCTGTTCACGCTCGGCGCGCTCGCGCTCGTTTCGAATTACGCGCAGTTTTATTTCCAAAAGGTCTTGTTCGCCCACGTCGCCGACCTCGACGCGCAGATCAAAGCGGCGGTGAAAATGCAGGGCGATTTGCTCACGGTCGTCGTGCTCGCGCTGATTCTATTCACGCTCGCCGGCGGACCGCTCTCGGATCGCTGGGGACGCCGCCCGTTGGTTGCGTTCGGAAGTCTGCTCGCGGGCGCGGGCGCATTCGGTTTGATGTTCGTTCGCAACGTGCCGCTGATCCAACTGCCGTTTCTCACGATCAGTGATCTCGTCGCATGCGGAATGTTGATCGGCATTGGGATTGGTTTGTTCCTTTCCCCGAACTGGGCGTGGGCGATTGATCTGATGCCGCGCGAAAAAGGCGGACAATTTCTCGGGCTCACTAACTTGGCAACCGCCGGCGCCACGGTGGTCACATCTCTGCTCGGTTTCGTCATCGGCGCGATGAACTTGCAACAACCCGGCAGCGGGTTCACGATGATGTTCCTCGTCGCGACAATCGGTTTTGTCTTGGGCGCGGTGTTGGTGGTCAAGATTCGCGAGACGAGCGGAGCGCGCGGATGACGCTCGCGATCACCGAATCCGAAATCTAGCAAATCTTGCGCGACGCGCCCTCGTCACTTTTCCCCCAAAGGTGAAACATGCTTCTCATCGGCAGCACAAATGCGAATGTCGGATTTGCGGACGGAATGAAAATATTGCGCGCGGGCGGCAGCGCGCTCGACGCGGTCGAGGCGACGATCCGCGCGGTTGAAGCGAATCCGGACGACCACAGCGTCGGCTATAGCGGCTTGCCGAATATTTTGGGCGAGGTCGAACTCGACGCGAGTATCATGGATGGGTGGACGCTGGAAACCGGCGCGGTCTGCGCGGTGCAGAATGTCGAGCATGTGATTTCGCTTGCGCGCGCGGTGATGGAACGCTTGCCGCATGTTTTGCTCGCGGGGCGCGGCGCGGAGCAATTCGCGCGCGAACTCGGTTTTGAAGCGCGCGATCTGCTGACGCCGGAGGCGAAAGCGATTTTTGAAGGCAAAGCGGAGAGCCGCTCGCCGCGTTATGAAATATTGCGCGAACTGGTCCAACGCGCGGCACAAGCCGCGGATAAAGCCGAAGAGCGGCACGGCACCGTGAATGTAATCGCGCTTGATCGCGCCGGCAATATCGCGAGCGGCGTGAGCACATCGGGCTGGGCGTGGAAATATCCGGGGCGCGTCGGCGATTCGCCGATTATCGGCGCGGGCAATTACGCGGATAATCGCTACGGCGCGTGCGGCTGCACCGGCTACGGCGAAATGGCGCAACGCTGCAACACCGCGCATTCGGTCGTGTTGTATATGAAGATGGGGAAAAGTTTGGACGAGGCATGCCGCGAGGCGATGCTCGATTTGCGGCATCTGACGGTGCCGTTTCCGCCGGGAATGAATTTGGTTGCGCTCGACGCGCGCGGCAATCACGCGGCGTTCACAACGGAAACCGATCGCGAGGTGACATATGTTTTTCAAACGGATGCCATGCAAGAATACGAGACGCGGAAACGCGCAGTGGTGGCGTTGAAGGCGAGTGTGTGAGTGTGTGAGTGTGTACGTGAC
>JACQGS010000174.1 GCA_016199405.1 Chloroflexota bacterium
AATCTGTGATGCACTGAGTCCCGTAACGTTTCTCGTAACGAATCCAAGACGCGTCCATCCTATACTGGAGGCAAGATGAAAAATCCGATTGGGAATCTGTGGCAGTCCGTTTTTGGGAATCGCAAGCAAACGGCTGAACCGACCACCGCGCTGCCGGCCGATCTGCCGCGCGCGCCCACGCCCGCGCCGGAGATCGCGCCGAACGATCCGCTCTTGGCGTACATGCAGAGCGCGTCCGGCGTCATTGAGATGGACAAATTTCATCTCGATTCGCCCGCGGCGCGCGCGCTGCAAGCCAACGGGGCAAAACTCGTCGTGCCGCTCGTCAGTCAGGGCGAATTGGTCGGCTTGCTGAATTTGGGCGCGCGGTTGAGCGAGCAAGAGTACTCCTCCGACGATCACGGCTTGCTTGCAAATCTCGCCACACAAGCCGCGCCGGCGCTCCGCGTCGCGCAATTGGTCAAACAGCAACAAGCCGAAGCGCTCGCGCGCGAGCGAATGGAGCAAGAATTACGCGTGGCGCGCTTGATTCAACAAACGCTGTTGCCCAAAGCATTGCCACAATTACCCGGCTATGAAATTGCGACGGCGTATCAACCCGCGCGCGCAGTCGGCGGCGATTTCTATGATTTTATCGAACTCGCCGATGGAAAAATCGCGCTCGTCATCGCCGACGTGACCGATAAAGGCGTCCCCGCCGCGCTGGTGATGGCGACGACGCGCGCAATCCTGCGCGGCGCGGCAATCCGTTACAGTGATCCCGGACAAGTGTTGGCGCAGGTCAATGATTTGTTGTGCCCGGATATTCCGCCAAACATGTTCGTCACGTGCCTGTACGCCGTCCTCGATCCGCAGAACGGGCAATTGGTTTTCGCGAACGCCGGTCACGACTTGCCCTATCGCCGCGGCGAAAGCGCGGTGGCGGAATTGCGCGCGACCGGCATGCCGTTGGGATTGATGCCGGGAATGGTTTACGAGCAAAAGGAAACGCAGGTCGCGGAAGGCGAAAGTATTTTGTTTTACAGCGACGGAATTGTCGAGGCGCATAACCCGGCGCGGGAAATGTTTGGCTTTCCGCGTTTGATGGGGTTGGTCGGCACTCACCCCGCCGGTATTTCGCTCATCGAGTATCTACAGAACGAATTGCATGCGTTTACCGGCGTCGGCTGGGAACAAGAAGACGACGTCACGATGGTCACGCTCGTGCGCCACCGCGGCTCTGCGCGCAAAGGGGTGGCATAATGGATCCGCAATGGACGACGCTGAAGGAATTTTCTTTGCCGAGCGAACGCGGCAACGAGCGTCAAGCGATGACGCAGGTCGCCGACGCGGTCAAGGAATTGGGCTTGCCCGCCGCGCGCTTGGAAAAACTGAAAACCGCCGTCGCCGAAGCGACGATGAATGCGTTGGAACACGGCAACAAATTTCATGCCGATGTGCCGGTGCTGATCAAAGTCTTGACCTCTCCCGACGCGGTCGCCGTGCAAATTACCGATCACGGCGGCGAACAAAATATTCCGGAAGCCGAAACACCGGACCTCGAAGCGAAACTTGCCGGCATGCAAACGCCGCGCGGGTGGGGCTTGTTCTTGATCAAGAATCTGGTGGATGAAATGAACGTCACGAGCGACGAAAAACATCACACGGTTGAATTGATTCTCAAGCGAACGGAGGTGAACCATGGCGAATGAACTAACTGCCGCAGTCCAACTCAGTGCCGGCGCCGCTGTCATTGACCTCAAAGGCGAAATCAACGCGTTTGCCGAAAGCGCAATGAATGCGGCGTACGCGCAGGCGATGCAAAGCAAGCCGTCCAGCATTATGCTGAATTTTCACAGCGTGGACTATATCAACAGCACCGGCATCGCGCTCATCGTGAGTCTGATGGCGCAGGCGCGCAAATCCGGCGTCAAGTTTATGGCGACCGGCTTGAGCCCGCATTACTTGGAGATATTCAAGATCACGCGCCTCGTTGATTTCATGACGATCGTGCCAGACGCAGCTAGTGCAGCCAGCGTGGTTGCGAAAACATAATTCACCGCAAGGAGAGGAGAAACACATGCCACCTGCCAGTCTCAAATTATCCGTGCGCCTAGGCAATGCCGCCACAAATATCGTGGACATCCAAGGCGAAGTCACTGCCGCCGCCGAAAGCGCGCTGATGGATGCATACACGCAAGCCAGCGCGAACGGCATCCGCAATATCCTTTTGAATTTCACAAAGCTCGAATATATGAACAGCAGCGGCATCGGCTTGCTGGTCACGCTGTTGATCCGCGTCAATCGGCAGAAACAAAAATTGTGGGCGTGTGGCTTGAGCGAGCACTATCGCCAGATTTTTGAATTGACGCGGCTGAATGAAGCGATCGGAATTTTTGTGACGGAAGCCGACGCGTTAGCCAAAGCGACGTAATCAATTTGATTTGTCATTCCGAGCGGCATCTGGAACGCACGTAGTAGTGCAATGCAAGTGAGCGAGGAATCTCGGGTTCATTGCGAATAACGAGATTCTTGCTTCGGCTTTGCTCAGCACCGCAAAGCCCGCTCCTCAGAATGACAATTTGCAACGGGAGAGGAGGCAAAATGGAAAGTAAACTGAACGGCATGCGTTCTGCGCGCGAGGACGCGTGGGCAAAGCCGGTCGACAAATTCAAAATCGAAAACGCGCCGGCGGGTTCGAACCCGGGAACGGTAAACGGATTACGTTTGACCGGACCCATTCGCGGCTTTGGGCAAATGTGGCAAAAAACGTACACCGCACGCCTGGGCACTAAAGCCAAACCAGTGGATGTGATTCGCGCGTGGAAAGAAAATTTCCCGAAATTCTGGCCCAAGGGCAATACGTTTTATCCATCGCTCGCCGGCATCAAGCCCGGTGAAATCGGACTGATCACGACGAGCGGTCCCGGCAACGTGCCGATGATTTCGACCGGCGTAATGGTCATTTACGCGGACGATGAGTCGTTTTCGTTCATGACGCCGGAAGGACATCCCTTTGCCGGGATGGTGACGTTCAGCGCGTCCGATGAAACCGGCGAAACGGTCGCGCAGGCGCAGGTGCTGATTCGTCCAAACGATCCGATCTATGAAATCAGTTTTCGCGTCGGCATTGGGCACAAGATGGAAGACGATACTTGGCATCACACGCTTCATTCGCTTGCCGCACATTTTGGCGTGCAAACCACCGTCGAACAAAAAGTTGTCTTGGTAGATCCGCGCGTGCAATGGAAAGAAGCCAAAAATATTTGGCACAACGCCGGCATGCGGACGGCAATCCATACGATGACGACCCCGCTGCGGTGGGTGCGCGGTCTGCTGAAACGATGAGCGTCGACGCAACCATCATCGGCGCAGGACCCAACGGGCTTGCCGCCGCGATTACGCTGGCGCGCGCCGGCAAATCCGTCATCGTGTACGAAGCGAATGAAACGATTGGCGGCGGCGCGCGTTCCGCCAAATTGACTTTGCCCGGTTTTGTTCACGACACCTGCTCCGCGATTCATCCGCTGGCAATTGCCTCGCCGTTTTTCCGCGCGCTCCCGCTCGAAAAATTCGGTCTTGCCTGGATCCAGCCGCCGCTGGAGGTCGCGCATCCGTTTGACGATGGCACCGCCGCGCTCCTCACGCGCGACGTCGCACAAACCGCCTCGCAATTTCCGCGCGATGCGCGCGCGTACGCCGCGCTCTTCGCTCCGCTCGCGCGCAACGCGGAAAAAATACTCTCCGATGTCCTTGGTCCGTTTCCTTTTCCGCCGCGCCACCCCCTCGCGCTCGCCCAATTTGGCATTCCCGCGCTCGCGCCGGCGGCGTGGCTCGCGCGCGCCTTATTTCGCGATGAACCTGCGCGCGGTTTGTTTGCCGGGCTTGCCGCGCATGCGATCCTCCCTCTCGACAAACCGATCACATCTGCATTTGGCTTGATTATGGGATTATTGGGACATTCCACCGGCTGGACCTTGCCGCGCGGCGGCGCGCAAAAAATCACAGACGCGCTCGCGGCGTACATACGCTCGCTCGGCGGCAAAATTGTCGCGGGTCGCCGCGTCGAATCGCTCGACGAGTTGCCGCCGACGCGCGCGGTCTTGTTCGACGTGACGCCGCGCCAATTGTTGAATATCGCGGGGGACCGCCTGCGCGGCGCGTATCGAAAAAATCTAGAGCAGTATCGGTACGGCGCAGGCGTGTTCAAAATGGATTTCGCGCTCGACGCGCCGGTTCCGTGGAGAGCCAAAGAATGCGCGCGCGCCGGCACGGTGCATTTGGGCGGCACGCTCGAGGAAATAATCGCGTCTGAACGCGCGGTAGAACACGGCGCCGTCAGCGCCGCGCCGTTTGTTTTGGTCGCCCAGCCGAGTTTGTTCGATGACACGCGCGCGCCGCGCGGCAAGCATGTTGTGTGGGCGTACTGCCACGCGCCGAACGGCTGGAGCGGCGACGCGACCAAAATGATCGAGGATCAGATTGAACGCTTTGCGCCGGGTTTTCGCGCGCGCGTTCTCGCCCGGCACGTTTTCACGCCCGCCGCGATGGAACAACACAACGCGAATTACATCGGCGGCGACATCAACGGCGGCGCGCAAGATCTGCTCCAACTCTTCACGCGTCCCGCGCCGCGTCTCAATCCGTACGCCACACCCGCGCGCGACATTTTCATTTGCTCCTCGTCCACGCCGCCCGGCGGCGGTGTGCACGGAATGTGCGGCTATCACGCGGCAAACGCGGCGTTGCGCGGTGTTCTAAAATAAAAAGGCGACCAGAAGGGCGACCACAAGGGTCGCCCTTACCGTTTCATGTTTTTCGGATTGTTTTCGTCCGATTGCCAATTCGCAGGGTTATTGATGATGTATTCTCGGATGCGGTTCAAATCTGGTTCATCTCGAACGATGTGTTCCCAATAATTGCGCTGCCACAATTTGCGGTCAAACGGTTGCCAATTCAGTTGGTGGACGCCGCGAATATATTCGTCTGTAACAATGGATTTCCACGCGCCAACGATGTCGCCCAAGATCGGATCATGATCGTCGGATAATTGCGTAGGGGCAGCGCCTTGTGCCTGCCCTTTGCCCGCATCTCGTGCCTGCCCTTTGCCCGCATCTCGTGCCTGCCTCTTGCCCGCATCTCGTGCCTGCCCTTTGTCCGTGATGACGATGATGCCATGAAAATGATTGGGCATCACAACAAATTCGTCCAATTCGACATTGGGAAATCGTTGCGACAACGCCTCCCATTGGGATTGAACTATCTGTCCCGCGTCGTTCAATTGTATTTCGCCGTTCACCACCTCGCCCAACAAACACGCGCGATTTTGCGCGACGATGGTGACGTAATACGCGCCCGCCAGTGAATAATCATAACCTTTGAGGCGGATTGAACGACGGTGATGTTTGTCGGAATCGTATTTCATGGGTATTCCCGTTTAATCAACAACCATGCGCGGCATCAGGCGTAGGGGCGGCGCCTTGTGCCCGCCCAAATCCGCGTGCCCGCATCATTGCGCGCGACGGGGCAACCACGTAGGGGCGGTGCCTTGTGCCCGCCCCAATCCGCGCGCCTACACGTTCCGCGCGACGGGGCAACCAGGTAGGGGCGGTGCCTTGTGCCCGCCCCAATCCGCGCGCCTGCATCGTTCCGCGCGACGGGGGCAACCACGTAGGGGCGGTGCCTTGTGCCCGCCCCAATCCGCGCGCGTCTCGTCCACATTGTAATTCGGTTGTTCCATTATTCGAGCGTTACTCCGCGCCGGGCTTTTTTGATTTCGCCGCGCCGCCTTTTGTTTTGCAACCGCGTTTCTTTCGCCGCGCGCGTCGGCTTGGTTTTGCGGCGCGGCTGGGGCGGCGTCGCCGCTTGCCGGATGAGCGCGATGAGCCGGGCGCGCGCGTCATCGCGGTTTTGCGTTTGCGTGCGAAAGCGTTTCGCTTCGATCATCAGCGCGCCGTCGGCGTTGATGCGCCGCCGCGCGAGCGCCAGCAAGCGCGCGCGAACCTCCGGCGGCAAAGACGAGCGGCGCACATCGAAATACAATTGCACCGCCGTCGCCACTTTATTGACGTTCTGCCCGCCCGGACCCGACGCGCGAATAAATTCTTCGCGGATTTCGTTTTCGTTGAGCGTGATTTGCGGCGTGATAAAAATCATTGTCCAAAAGCAAACAAGCCGACCTCAAAAGAGATCGGCTCAGGTGCCCCCACGGGAATTCGAATCCCGGTCTTGGCCTTGAAAGGGCCACGTCCTAGTCCCCTAGACGATGGGGGCGCGTGATGATTTGCATTCTATCGCAAGACGCGGGATTGTCAAATGTTAGCGGGCTATTTGATTCCCAATCTCACGCGATAACTGAAATACCATGGCAGAGTTTTCGCGTTCAACACGCGCTCTACGCGGGCGCGAAATTCCGGCACGCCGATTTCGGCTTCGCTCATGCCGCGCTTGAGCAGCGTCGCGACGCTGCCCTGACTGAGCGCGACGCCGATCAAACGCTCGGCATTGCCTTGCTCGACATTGTGCATCACGATTTCTTTGACGAACCGGAATTTTTCGCTCGCGCGCATCCGCGCGAGATGCCCTTCTTTATCCCAGCGCTTGACATCGCGATAGAATCCGCGCGCCGCGCCCACTTCCTCCGCGCGCGTTTCAAATTCGATGTACGCGGCTTCGGCTTCTGCATTCAGCGTCGGGGGCCAATCGCAATCATACGCGGCGAACACGCCGCCGGCGCGCAAGATGCGCGCAATTTCGGCAAACGTCGGCGCGGGCTCCATCCAATGCAAGGACTGCGAACACGTGACAATATCGGTACTTTCGTCCGGCAAATTCGTTTGCGTGGAGCTGCCCTCCGTGAAATGAATATTCTGAAAATTCGTCGCCGCGAGCCGCGCCTCCGCTTGCGCGCGCATATCCACGCTCGGTTCGATGCCAATGATTTCGTCGGCGTCGTTCGCCCAAATCAAAGTAGAAAGCCCGGTGCCGCTTCCCAGATCAACCACTCGGTGCGGCTGTTTCGTTTCGGCAAGTTGTTTGAGGAGCGCAATCAAATCGCGCGGGGGCTGCGGGCGAAAACGATCGTACCGGTCGGCAAAGCCGGCAAAGCGTTCGACGTTCGCCGCGTTATAGTTTTGCGTTGGCATCCGCCAATAAAACCTTTTCGGCTGAAAGTAACCGGCGACTTTAGATTTTGTCGTGAACCTGCGGGGCTAAATGGGGGGCCACGGGATGTGGGGCCAGTCAACCGGCGGCGACGGAAAAACGCCCGCCTCGATCAATTCATCGGCACGCGTCCGCAACGCGCGCAGTTCACGTCGCGATAATAGTTCCGCCAGCGCTTCCGCCTGCGCGTCGCCGGTCGCAAGCCCATCGCGAAAAACGCGGAGGTGATTCAAAATATCGCGCGGGATGGGCTGATCCACATAGTCCCAAATGACCGTGCGCAATTTGTAATCTTCGTGAAAGGTCACGCCGTGATCGATGCACCAAATCTTGCCGGCGTTGTCGATCAAAATATGTCCGCCCTTGCGGTCCGTGTTATTCACCAAGGCATCGAACACCGCCACGCGCATCATTTCCGCGCGATGCGCGGCGCGCAAAGTGAAATAATGCTGGTCCTCGACTAAATCAATAAACAGTTGCACCGCGCCGATGCCGTACGGACCCTCGCGCAGAACGGTAGGCGGGATATTCGGAAAGCCAAGAATTTGGCTCACTTGATACGCGGCGACTTCACGCTGGACGAGCGTCCCCGTATCAAAATCCCACAACGGTCTTTCGCCGCGCGCCGGTTTGTAAATCGCGTAGCGCGTTTGCCCGTCGCATTGCACCTCAACCAGAAACGCGTTGTTGGAGCTGTACGGCAGGCGGCTTTGCAGTTTGATCTCGCCTTCTTGCAATATCGCCAAAACTTGCGCGTCTGCGTTCGGCATTGTGCCGATGGATTCGCGTCGGGTTCCCCTTCCCTTGCTCATTGCACCACCAAAAATTCTGCGCGTGCTAATCCAACGTAGCTTTGACGCCGTGCCCATTCCGGCGCGGGCAAAAATGTCCTTCCGGATCAATCGGTCTACCGCATAACACACACGCCGGTCTGCCGCCCGCGACGACGGACGCGGCATGCCGCGCCAGCGCGCGCATTTGATCGCGCGTCGCCCAGAAACGCGCCACATCAATCGTCACCGGATTCTCCTCCTCCGGCTGTGCATACGCAACGACGACGATGAGTTCGCGCTCGGTGTCGTAACCCAAGCCCAATTGCCCAATCCGAAACGCGGGGGCCACCGGTTGCAATAATTCCATTTCGGTCGCGTTGATTTCAGTTTTCTGAACGCGTTCGCCCAACCGCTCCAATAGTTCATCAATCCCATGCGTCATCGCCGCGATCTGATCTTTTTCCG
>JACQGS010000175.1 GCA_016199405.1 Chloroflexota bacterium
CGCCTGCACTGCACCGAACGCAGTGCGGTGCAAGTGAGGGTTGCCCCTACAATCATTTGCGCGTCTCTCTCTTTTGTGCTACAATCTCGGACGAGATCGTAAAGGAGGAAAAAATGTTTGGTTTGCAACCCCTGCATATTGTGATCATCTTGGTCGTCGCGCTCTTGATCTTTGGTCCGTCGCGCTTGCCCGAACTCGGCAAGTCGATTGGCAAAGGCATCAATGAATTCCGCAAAGCCAGTTCCGACGCGACCGACGGGCTCAAGAAAGAATTGGATAAAGGCGCTGAAGCGGACAAAAAAGAATCTGAGAGCGCGTAAATCCTCTCCGTCACTCACCCATGGCACCTGAAAAACGGCTGGGCATTTTCGAGCATCTCGAAGAATTGCGCAGCCGTCTCATTATTGCGATCATCGCGATTTTCGTCACGACGTCGTTCGCGTATATTTTTTCCGACACGCTGATCTTTATCCTCCGTGCGCCCGCCGGCGATATCAAATTGCAGGCGTTCAGCCCGATGGACGGATTTCTGATCAAATTTCGCGTCGCGCTGTACGGCGGCATTTTTCTCGCCGCGCCGGTGTGGCTCTTTCAGGTCTTGCGCTTTCTTGCGCCCGGCTTGCTACCCCACGAAAAGAGATTCCTCATTCCCGGCGTCGTCGTGATGCTCTTTTTGTTCGCGCTCGGCAACACCTTTGGTTATGTGATGCTCAAGAGCATGTTCGAAGTGTTGTTCACGATGTTTGGCACCGAACTGCAATATTTTCCGAGCGCCGATCAGTACATTCAATTCGTCACGTATTTTCTCATCGCGACCGGCTTGGCGTTTGAATTGCCGGCGGTGATGCTATTGCTCATCAAAATCGGCATCCTTTCGGTGGAGACCATCAAGCGGCAACGCCGCGTCGCATATTTCATCATCTTTGTCTTTGCCGAAGTGATTACGCCGGTCGCCGATCCCATCGTCGCGCCGATGATCGTCATGATCCCGATGCTCGTCCTCTTTGAACTCGCGCTTTTTGTCGCGCGCTATATCGCGCCCAAGCCCAAAGCTGCGATTGTTCCCCAAGAAGATCCCTCTTAACGCGATGCCGGCGACTTGGCAGCATGCGTTCCTCTCTGCGAACGGCATCCGCTTTCATTACGTCACGCAAGGACAAGGCGATCTTATTCTACTGTTGCACGGCTTCCCGGAATTTTGGTACAGTTGGCGGCATCAAATCCCCCCGCTCGCGCAAAATTTCCGCGTCGTCGCGATCGATCTGCGCGGCTACAACGATAGCGACAAGCGCGGTCCGTACAACACTGAAAGTGCTTTCAGCATCGGCACGCTGACGACCGATGTGCGCGAGATTGTCCATGCGCTCGGCTATGAACGCGCGCACATCGTCGCGCACGATTGGACGCAAAGCGTCACGGGACATTTTTCAAACCGACCACAATCTCTCCACACTACGTGACGATTTGCGAGAGGCTCGATTGCGTTCTCGACCGCCGCGCTCTATCCGGAAATCGTGGACAAACTCGTCGTGCTGAACGCGCCGTACGCGCCGGCGCTCTTGCGCGAATATCGCCGCAACCCGCGCCAACGTTTCAAATCCTGGTACATCGCGTTCTTTCAAATTCCCTTCTTGCCGGAATTTCTGCTCGGCGCGTTTCACGCGTGGGGCATTCGCTGGATGCTGCGCGCCGGCGCGCGCGATGCAAAAACATTTTCGGACGCGGATTTGCGCGCGTACGCCGACGCGATGCTCAAGCCCGGCGCGCTGACGGCAACGATTGGCTATTATCGCGCGTTGTTTGCGCGGCAGACGATGCGCGGCGCGCGCACGTGGCGCAAGATTGCCGCGCCGACGTTGATATTGTGGGGCGAAAAAGATGTCGCGCTGGACGTGGGGCTAACGCGCGATTTAGAGGAATGGATTCCGAATGTGCGCGTGCATTATTTTCCAAACGCGGGGCATTGGTTGCAACAAGAAGAGCCGGACGCGGTGAACCGGGCGATTGTGGAATTTTTGCGCGCGTGAACGCGTCTAGAGAAAGCGCGGGGCACCGGTACGCTAAACCCGCAATGAGCGATTTGACAGAAACACGAATCTACCATAGAATTGCCTCGTAGGTTGGGGAGTAGCCAAACGAGTTCCGAACAGCCGTCAAGACAGAGCATTGCTCTCGGCTGTTCGATAGTGTATAAACCACTAGTGGCGAGACCAACACGACACAAGTTGCCGTGGGGGTCTCGCTTTTTGTTTCCCCTCACGCCAAGCAACAACTCAAGGAGGGTTGCCGATGGGTTCGGAAACAATCTGGCTGTGGGTCGGCTTTAACCTGTTCGTGCTGGCGATGCTCGCGCTCGACCTGGGCGTGTTTCATCGCAAAGCGCACATCGTATCGGTGAAAGAAGCGGCGATCTGGAGTATCGTCTGGATCACGCTGGCATTGCTCTTCAACGCGAGCATCTATTTCTGGCGCGGCTCGGAAACCGCGCTCGAATTCTTCACCGGCTACCTGATCGAAAAATCGCTCAGCGTTGACAACATTTTCGTCTTCGTCCTCATCTTCTCCGCGCTCGCCGTGCCCGCCACCTCGCAACATCGCGTGCTCTTCTGGGGCATCCTCGGCGCGCTCGTGATGCGCGGCGCGCTGATTCTCGTCGGCGCCGTTCTGCTCAAAGAGTTTCACTGGATCATTTACCTGTTCGGCGCGTTTCTCATCTACACCGGCATCCAGATGGCGCTCCATCGCAACGCGGAACAGCATCCTGAAAACAATCCGCTGGTCAAATGGGTGAGTCGCCTGATCCCGGTGACCCAACACTATGAAGGTGATCGCTTTTTTGTGCGCCGGGCGGGCAAATGGCTCGCCACACCGATGCTGTTGACGCTGTTGATCGTGGAGAGCACCGACCTTGTCTTTGCGGTGGACTCGATCCCGGCAATCTTCGCCGTCACGGACGATCCGTTCATCGTGTACACTTCGAATGTCTTTGCGATTCTGGGCTTGCGTTCGCTCTATTTTGTGTTCGCCGGCGCGGTGACCAAATTCTATTATCTCAAGATCGCCCTCTCTGCCATCTTGGTGTTTGTCGGAACCAAGATGGTATTGGTGGATATCTACAAAATCCCAAGCGACTTGTCGCTCCTCGTGATTGCTTCCATGCTCGCGCTCGCGGGCGTCACTTCGTTCTGGCGCGCGCGGCGCGTGTCACTCGAAACGCAGCCGGCAACGGATTAGGAAGCGAGGAAGGGGTACAGGAAATCTCAGGAAGGAGAAAAACACCATGCCGTTCTTTTTTGACCCGCTCTACTTGATCTTTAGTATGCCCGCCCTGTTGTTGGGGTTGTGGGCGCAGTGGAAGGTACAGTCCGCGTTCAACAAATACTCGCGGGTGCGCACGATCAGCGGCGTGACCGGCGCGCACGTCGCGCGTCGCATCCTCGACTCTAACGGCTTGCGCCAAGTCGCCGTCGAGCCGGCAGAAGGATTCCTGACCGATCACTACGATCCTGCCCACCGCGTCTTGCGCTTGAGCCAGAAGGTGTATCAGGGCAACTCTCTGTCTGCCGCCGGCGTCGCCGCACATGAAGCCGGCCACGCCTTACAGCATCAAGATGGTTACGCGATGCTGCAACTCCGCACGGCAATGGTGCCCGGCGTGCAGGTTGGCAGTTGGCTCGGTCCGATCATTTTCATCGTCGGATTCATGCTGGCAGGTTTCGTGGGACAAACGTTGGCGTGGGTGGGGCTGGCGCTCTTTGCCGCAGTCGCCGCGTTCGCGCTGATCACGCTGCCGGTGGAATTCGACGCCAGCCGCCGCGCCAAGCGGCTCTTGGTTGGGCAGGGCATTCTGGCTCAACAAGAACTTGGCGGCATCAATGCCGTGCTCGATGCCGCCGCGCTGACGTACGTCGCCGCCGCAATTCAGGCGATCTCGACGCTCATTTACTATGCGTTTTTGCTAATGGGACGGCAACGCGAAGAATAAGCCACGATCAGCCGCGGCCTAGCAGTTTCTCGGAGAACGCCAGAGAAACCCGTTTTCTTGCCCATGCGGCATGAAATCAAGCGGGAAAACGCAGAAAACGGGTTTCTGAGTTGGTCTCTCCGACAGACGGCTAGAGTAATTTTCCCCAGACCAAACGCAGCAACAACCGGGCGGTCGCGATGGCCGGCGCGGCGAGGAAGATGCCGAGCACGCCGGCGAGACTCGCGCCCGCGAGCGCGCCGATCAGAATCACGTACGGCGGCAAATCCACGCTCGACCCCAACACGTGCGGCACGATCAAATTATTCTCCAACTGTTGAATGATGACGTAGGCGATGACAACGATCAGCGCGAACGTTGCATGGTCGAGCGGGAGATATGTCGAGCCCTGAAAGAACGCGATGATTACGGCGGGGATCGCAGCGAGAATCGGACCGAGCGTTGGCACAACTTCAAGCAAACCGGCGACGAGACCGAGAAAAATCGCGTTCGGCACGCCGAGCAAAGTGAGAATGACGCCGGTCATGACGCCGATAATGAGCGCGAGAAAAACCTGCCCGCGCAAAAAGTTCGACCAGATCGTGCCGAGTTCGGTTTTCAGGCGCTGGGCTTCGTCGCGATAAGGCGCGGGGATCGCCGCGTCGATGCTCGCTTCGATCTGGGCGGCATCCTTCACCAGATAAAAAGAGAGCATGAGCGTAAAGAACGCGTTCAGCACGCCGGAAAACGCGCCGGCGAGCCAGTTCGGCGCGGCGCGCGCCAAGCCGCTCAATTCGGTGCGCAGTTGGCTCACCAAGATCGGCGCATCGACGCGCACGCCCAGCGTGTCCAGCAAGGGAATCTGGCGCAGAGCGACGCTGATTTGTTCCAGACTCGCATCCAGATCCATCGTCAGCGCGCGAATCTGCGCAGCGAGGCGCGGCGCGATCGCGATAAACGACGCGGCAATCAGCGCGATCAGCGCGAGATAGACGAGCGCGGCGGCAAGCACACGGGCACGAACGCCGCGCCGCTGTAACCCATTGACCAGCGGATTGAAAAGATAGGCGAAGAGAATCGAGAGGGCGAGCGCGGGGATGATTTCGCGCACCGCGAAGACGACCGCAATGCCCGCGACGATCAGCCCAATCACGACCCAGCGGCGCGTCTCCGCGCTCCAACGATTAGACAAGACGATGCTCTCTCCCGAAAATACATTCGTCCACGAAGGTCACGAAGGAACACGAAGAAAAAACATTCGTGAATCTTGGTGCCCTTCGTGGATATTTTCATCCAAATGTTGGTGAACGCAAGTTCATGGGGAATTCCATTGGAAATCAAGCGGCTGTATTCTACTGTTTTGCCGCGCAAAAGCAAGCAGCGAAAAAGAAAGCGGAAGATTGCTCTTCCGCGATTGTTTTAGAATTCTCCGCCCAGCACTTTGGTTCCAGTCGGCTTTGGACTGCCGCCGCTCGGTTCAATCGTGACGCCGACGCCCTTGTATTCATTCAGCGCGCGCGGCGCGCGCGCGATCAACCAGCCGCGCCCCTGCGCATCCACCGTGAACGTTCCGCCGCTCGTGCGATCCCCGCCGGTATCGATCAACCACAGCTGATACACTTGATTCGCCGCGAGCGCCGGCATATCTTGGACAAAAACCGTCAACGAACTTTCATCCGCGTGTCGATATAATCGGCCCGTCGCCTGGGGCGCGGCGTCCGTGCCTTTGACGGGCAGCGGCTGACCATCCGCGTACGCGAGCGCGATCAAAAAATCGCGTTGCCGCGCGAGCGTCGTCGCTTGTTGCGTCAATTGATTTTGCAAACTGAATGCCTGCCACACGGCAAGCGCGGCGATGACCAGCGCGAGCGCGGCAAACGCCGGCGCGCGCAAGAATTGGCTGAGCAGCGCACCCAGATCGAAGCGCGGTTTTGGATTGCCGACCGTCGCGGCGAGGACGCGGCGTCTTAAGCGCGCGGGCGGATTGAGCAGGGGCGCGGCAAACGGCAAGAGATCCGTGACGACGCGATAGTCGTCCAGTTGGCGCGGGCACGTCTCGCACGTCGCGAGATGTTTTTCCATCTGCGCGCGTTCGTCGCCGCTCAAAGCGTCCAGCACAAAAGCCGAAATCCATTCTGTATAGGGATGCCGATTAATCATTCACAATCCTTCACTAAAGACTACGAAAAAACCAGGGAACTAGATGTGTTCGCGCTCTCCCAACAACCCTTTGAGTTTTTGCGTTCCCAAACGCATGCGCGTTTTGATCGTACCGAGCGGCTCCTTCAAGCGATCGGCGATTTCTTGTTGCGTGTACCCCTCAAAATACGCCATCTCGATCGCGCGGCGTTGCGGCAAGGGGATCGCGTTCAGCGCGTCGACAATGCGCCGATGCTCGATGCTTTGCACCGCGATTTCAAACAATGGCGGACCCTCGTCCAAAATATCCGGGGCTTCTTCTTCGTCGTTCTGCGCGGCAGACGGGCGCACGCGCCGCCGGCGCAGTTCGTCAATCGCGTGATTGTGCGTAATGCCGGTGAGCCACGACGAAAATTTGCCGCGCGCGGAATCATAGTCGCGCGCGCGCCGCCACACCTTCACGAATACTTCTTGCACGACCTCTTCCGCGCCGGCGCGGTCGTTGAGGATTTTGACGGCGAGCGAAAAAACGAGCCGAGCGTAGCGATCATACAACATCGCCATCGCCCGACCCTCCCCCCGCCTTAGTTGCATCAACAACTCAGCGTCTTCCAAAGCCCGGTTCATCACCAAAGGTCAGTCCTGCATTCCTATCGCCGCTTCAGACTGCGATACGCGGCGTCATGCTTGTCAACGTCTTCAACGACTATGCGCTGATTCGCTCGATCAACCAAATACGGAATCCGATACTGTCCTGAATGTAGACTCGACTCTACCTCGAACATCAGACTTTGACCTCGAGTTTTCTCAATTCCTCGCGCACGACTTGGTCGGGTACAGTCGGTTCATTTCGCGCCGCCTTCAGTTCCCGCGCTTTCCTCAGCGTTGGCACATAGTCGCCGTAGCGGAAACGCAAGCCATGCTCGTCCATGAAGATTGCGTTCACTTCGCCAGGCAGTTTGCCGCGTTGTTTTTCCAGATACGCCGCGTATTCCGCCTCGTTCGGAAAAATCAGAGTGCCTTGTGAGTCGAGGCAAACCGCTTGGATTTCTTCGCGCAACACTTGATGCACGACCGACCTAACCATCTGCCTCAATTGGTTGTTTCCCAACCGATTCGATGACCCAATGGATCTAGTCTTCAACGCGCTCATCGCTTCCTCCTTGTCACTCCTCACTTGCCACTCCACACCATCGCCGCTTCCCACGCTTTGTACGAACTGCGCACGAGCGGACCCGACGCGATGTATCGAAAGCCCAACTTCATTCCTTCGTCTTTCAAAAACTTGAAGCGATCGGGGTGAATATACTCCATCAACGGATAATGCCGCTTTTTGTCCGTCGGGCGCAAGTATTGTCCGATCGCCAGCAGATCGACGCGCGCCGCGCGCAAATCGCGCAGTGTATCGATCACTTCCGTTTCCGTCTCGCCAAAGCCGAGCAACAGCGACGATTTCGTCACGCGCGCCGGATCCATTTCTTTCACCGCGCGCAAAATGCTCAGCGTTTGATCGTAGCCCGCGCGC